>CAZNER010000115.1:0-5471 GCA_964572065.1 uncultured Candidatus Saccharibacteria bacterium | reverse complement strand
AAAAAAAAAAAAAAAAATTTTTTTTTTTTCATTTTATATAAATATTATACATATATATTTTTTTTAAAATTTCTTAATAAACTACTATTAACCCTTCTACCACAACCTTATAATGACTGAGAATAAAGAGGAAAAGGACCCTCACACTAATGTAAAGGAAAACAATACTCAGAAAATTCCTACGGAGAATCTTAATAGTCCAATTGATTCTACCAAAGTATATTCTGCTGAAGAGATGTATCAAGTTATCAAAGCAGAATTTCTGTCAAATCGTACTAAATCCGTACCACTAAGACTTAATAAACCAGAAGTTTTTTCAGGCATTAGATCTAAAACTAACACTTTTATTAATCAAGTTGAAGATTATTTACTTCTGCAAGATCCTGCAACAGATAAGCAAAAAATTATTATCACATCTTCTTTCCTCAGAGGTACTGCTCAAGATTGGGCTCAAGTTAGAAGAGCCAAAGGTATCGATTTATTATATTTCAGCGATTGGTTAAAGGAATTCAAAGATGCATTCACAGATTTCAATCAAGCGGACGGAGCGGCTGATAAATTATCGAGATTAAAACAAACAGGTTCAGTAATTCAATATAAGACACAATTTGACCAAATAGCTTTCTTTACTGGATATAATGATACAGCCTTAAGATTTGCTTATAAACGAGGTCTAAAGGATGAAATAAAGGATCTACTGGTAACAAGACCAAAACCAAATAATATAGAAGAACTTCAAAAATATTCGCTCGAAATTGGCGAGAGACTTTTCCAAAACAAAATCGAACAGCGAAATTCAAGGTATAATAGCTCTAATTACAAAATAAGAAATGATAATTATTATAATAAAGGCAATAACTCTAACAAGAACTATAAAAACAATAATAATTATAATAACAATTATCACAATTTTAATAATAATAATAATAATAATAACAATAAAAGTTATAATATTGACACAAATATTCAGGAATCTGAATCAGTTCCAATGGAATTGGATCAGATAACCAGAATACCACACCGTAAATTATCTGATGAAGAGAAAAGTAGAAGAAGAAGAGAAAAACTGTGTCTTTACTGCGGAATTCCAGGTTGTCCTGGGAATTCAAATCTTAACAATTGTACCAAGAAAAAGAGAACAAATTTCAATGAGATGAATATACAAAATTCTCACAAAACTATAGTACCAGGAACAATTAATGGTATAAAATCAAATATATTTATTGATTCTGGATTTGACGGGAGACTACTTATAGATAATAAATTTGTCCATAAGTTAAAACTAAAGGTAAAACCACTGAAGAAACAAATTGAGATGTTACTAGGTGACACAAATAAATCCAATACACCCATATGTTTTGAAACTGAAGAATTTACATTAAGGATTGGTAATCATGTAGAAAGAGTTTCCGGATTAATACATACTCTTCAAAATCCTATTACCTTGGGTCATATTTGGCTATCAGAGGTAAATCCAATAATAAATTGGAGACAAAAAACATTAAAATTTAACAATTCTACTATTCCAATAAAAGATAAGAATAATGTTAATAAATTAAGTTTTAGTACTAATAACATTTCTCTAATACAGAATAATATAAAAAATAAATCAAAGGATAATATTAAAGAAGAAAATAAAATACCTTCAGATTACAAGGAATTTACTGATGTGTTTACTCCAAAGCAAATTAACAATCTTCCCATCAATAGAAAAACTGATATGAAAATTGACATATCAGATATTAGCTCCTTATCTTCAAAAAAGAAAATATATCCATTATCAAAACAAGAAGACAATGAAATGAAGGAATACATCAAAAAAGCACTACAAAGGAAGTGGATCAGAAAAAGTAACTCCAGCATTGCTTCACCCTGTTTTTTTGTAAAGAAATCTAATGGACAACTTAGACTATGTGTGGATTATCGACAAATAAATTCTATTACAACAAAGAAGCAATACCCACTCCCTATTATCAACGAATTGTTAGATACATTAAAAGGATCAAATATTTTCACTAAATTAGATTTACCTAACGCATTTCACCTCCTCAGAATTCACCCTGGTGATGAATGGAAGACAGCATTCATCTGTAAATATGGTACCTATGAATACCTTGTAGTACCATTTGGGTTAACAAACGCACCGGCTTATTTTCAAGACTTTATGCAGCAAATACTCAATAAACAAAATCTGATTACATGTATCATCTATATAGATGATATTCTGATATTTTCTAAAAATATTACTCAACATATTCAAGATGTGAAAGAGATTCTGAAAATTCTTAGAGAAAATTATTTATTTGTTAATTTAGAAAAATCAAAATTTCACTTACATCAAGTTAATTTTCTAGGATTTACCATTTCATCCTCGGGTATTTTAATGGATAAGAATAAGGTTTCTGCTATTACTGAATGGAAACCACCAACTTCTATTAAGGAAATTCAATGTTTCTTAGGATTCGCTAACTTTTACAGAAGATTTATCAAAAATTTCTCTACTATTGTTAAACCCATCACTCTTTTATTAAAAAAGGATGTTAAATTCACATGGTCATCTTCTCAAGAGGCTGCCTTTCATCAACTTAAAGAATCTTTCTCTAGTGCACCTATTCTGAAACAATTCGATTTCGCAAAGCCTGCAATTTTAGAAACTGATGCATCTGATTTTGGTATTGGTTCTATTCTTTCTCAAGATAACAATGGAGTTATTCACCCAGTAGCTTTCTTTAGTCGTAGTCTATCCGCTGCTGAGATAAACTACGATATACATGACAAAGAACTACTCGCAATTATTGCATCTTTTAAACATTTTAGACAATATTTAATTGGATCTAATACAACTATTCTTACTGATCATAGCTCTTTAACCTATTTTACTAAAAACCATAATTTAAATAGACGTCAATTCCGCTGGCTTCAATTTCTTCAAGATTTTGAATTTACGATCAAATTCCGTCCTGGGAAAAAAGGCGGAAAACCTGATGCACTATCAAGGAAAGCCGAACTAAAGGAAGTATTAAAACCTATAAAATACACCTTTTTCAATAATATTACCTTAGTAAACCCAGAAAATATTAATGCAAAATTAAAATCTTCGAAACCTACAAATCTATTACAAGCCTTCAAGGGGAACAAGCTACCAGACTCCTTTAAAATGTTTGAAGGTAATCTATATTTTAAAAATCGTATTGTTATTGAGGATCCAGAGATAATTGCAGATATTATAGCTTCTCGACATAACTCACGCATAGCTGGACACCTTGGTATTAACAAGACAAAATCTCTCATTTCCAGAGATTTTTATTTTACTAATTTATCTCAGAAGGTAAAACTCTTCATAAGAAATTGTCATACATGCAATTTAGCAAAAGCATCTCGAGGAAAACAACCTGGTAAATTACTTCCTCCTGTTATTCCAAATAGACCTTGGGAACATATCTCTATTGACTTTATTACAGACTTACCAACTTCAAACACTTTTACAGCTATTTTGGTTATTAAAGATCGATTTTCCAAAATGATACACCTTTTTCCAACAACCAAGGAAATTAATAGTTTTAATACAGCACTCATATTTTTTAATAATATTTTCAAACTATATGGAGCACCAAGAACCATTATTTGTGATCGTGGCCCTCAATTCGCGTCCAAATTCTTTAAAAATTTCTTCCTCTTACTGAACACCAAGATCAATCTTACTTCGGCATACCATCCTCAAAGCGATGGTTCTACTGAAGTGGTAAATCAAATCATTGAACAGTACATCAGAATATTTTGCAACTATCACCAAGATAACTGGTCAGATTTACTCACTCTGGTTGAATTCACCTATAACAACTCTTCTAATTCTGTTCATGGTAATTCTCCTTTTTTTGTTTTGTATGGGTTTCATCCACATTTCGACGAATGGAGCTTTCATACATTAAACCCGGCGGTCGAAAAATCTGGGAAAGACTTAACTGAACTTCGCGAAGAATGCTTTCACAATCTACAATCTTCTGCAAGTAAGTACTCTAAATATTATAACAAAAAGAGGTTAGATGTTTCATTTAAGGTAGATGATTTTGTTTACCTTTCCACCAAGCATTTGAAATCATCAAGACCTTCAAGAAAACTTGATTTCAAATTTTCTGGACCTTTTAAAATAATTCAAGTAATCAATCCTGTTGCTTACAAACTTTTACTTCCACAATCCTGGAGGATTCACAACGTCTTCCACATATCTCTACTGAAAAAGTGTCATTCAAAACCTATCTTTTCCAAACCTCCACCTGAAATTATTAATAATGAGGAAGAATATGAAGTTGAGAATATTCTTGATTCTAAAATCTTGAGAGGTAAAAGATTTTTCCTTATAAAATGGAGGGGGTATGATTCTTCTGAAAACACTTGGGAACCGGAATCTAATTTGGCCAATGCTTCAGAAATACTTAGTGATTTCAAGCTAGAACATAAATTAATTTAGTATTCATTTTATTTATAATTTTTTCTTTTCTAATTACCTTTCACCCTATATACTTTCCTTCCCTATTATCTTTTCATTTATTATTATTTTTCATTATTTAGTTTATTTTACCCTTTTGTTTTATTTTTTTTACATTTTTACATTTTTATATTTTAATTTCTTAATACCTTACCTTTTTTTCTTATTTTTGTTGGAGAATAATATTTACCAGTTTTTGCACAATTTGTGATATTGAAACTACTATTTTTATTTGCTACTTCTTTCAATATTTTAATTTTTGTGCTAAATTTTTTGATATTTTTCCTTTTTTTATTTTAACTTTTGATTTAATTATTTTTTATATTTTTCCGTACTTTTATATTTTTTTTTGTTAATTTCCGAATTATATTTTTTTTATTTTCCGTAAAATTTTTTTGTTTGATTTTTAATCTTTAATTCTAAATATTCGGGACGAATATTTTTTTTAGTGGAGGGTGATGTTAGGATTCGGATTCAAACCTGGATTCAATCATTAGTTAATTATTTATTTATTTAAATTTATGCTTCATTATATTTTAATTATTATTTCATTAAAAATATTTATTATAATTTACTTATATTTTATTTATATTTTATTTTTATCTTATTTATATTTTTATCTACTTTTAATTTTTTTACATTTAATAATAGTTTTTATTATCAATTATTGGTCTATTATTATAGATCATCTATTTTTATGTTTTACTATTATAAAAATCCAATTTTCCTGAAAAGAGAAAATTGAGTTTTTAATTCTAATTTTTATTATTTTAATTTTCTTATCTTTTGTTTTCATACAATTTAATATTTAATAAACATTCATTATTACACTTTCTTGTTTATTAAATAGTCTTTCTATAATTAAAATAATTTATATTTTAATTAATACTCTCTTTCATTAAGTCTCAGTATTCCAGGACTTAACAGGAACATTTTACATACTATAAAAGTAAAAATATACAAGATTTCTTTTAATTTAAATTAT
>CAZNER010000114.1:0-5627 GCA_964572065.1 uncultured Candidatus Saccharibacteria bacterium | reverse complement strand
CATTCTAATTCCTTACGCTTTACTGGTTAACATACCATTCCGCTCCATATCAGGAGATTTAAATACTAATTTGTTTTTTCTAGAAATTTTAGTATTATCATTTTTCATACTTACAACAAAACACTTATGGAAATTTGGTTTAAAAAACTACCAAAGTGCAAGCAGTTGATGTATACTAACTCCTCATTTTTATTATTCTAAATTAATTTTAAGATAATTTTTCGACATGCCTGAAAAAGCTGCCAAAAATGAAGATACATTTTTTCTTCAGATTCTTAGGAATTCTCACAACACACAAAAGGAAACTGCTTTAAGACAAACTTCTCCTTTTTTATCATCTGTATCTACTTGTTTAATAGATTTTTATGATAAGTGTTTTAGTAATTTTAATCAATCGCATACATCAGATATAGATTACGAAGATTACAGAAACGTATGTAACCTTAGTATCCAAATAATAATCGTAATTGACAAAATAATAGAAGTATTAAATAATGAAGACCAATTAAAATTTCAGTTAAATGAATTATTCTTAAGATTAAATGCATTTGCAGAATTCTTAGAACAAATAACTAATATCGATATAAGTAATTTTTTCATAAGTACCTGGCAACAACCTGACGGAGAAATTGGTCTTCCTATAGATAAATCTCAAGAAGATTTATTATTAACTACTTTAAATAAATTAAGTGATATAACTACTTTATCGCCAGCATAATCACATAACTAAAAGCAGCTACTATAAAGGCAGAATAAGATAAATTTGTGCTATAAATTATCAAAGCTAAAAGAATTATAATCACACCACCTCCTATATGATAAGCCATCTCTCTTATAGTAACATACTCGTCTGCTAAACTTCTCACATTTTTGAAACGCTTATACATAGTTTTTTGATAAGGAATCTGTACTATAGAATCGCCAAATTTCTGAACATTATCAGCAATAAAATAGAATATGTTATTGATAGATACCCCCTTTATAATCCACCCAAAAGATGCTATAAAAACACCTATACCAAGAAGCTTATTTTTCAAAAACCGCCTTTTGTCAATAATCTTGCCTAGCAATACTACAAATAGAGCTGTAAAGAAAGAAACGCCTGCAGTAAGTAACCCAACATCTATAACACTCTCTAATACTGTATATATAAAAAGCCCCCAAAATGTTGAATTTATATACCCCTTTATTCCTTCTGCAAAAAAAGGCAAATAGTTCTTTATCTTTTTAATATTAAAAAGTTCCTTTATATAATCCTTGAATTTATAGCTCGTTTCCGGTTTTTCATCGGGTCCAAAAAACAAAGGGACTACAGATAGAGTAAGGAAGATTATTTGTAAAAAGAATAATATGTTTAAATTCGAATTCTGGAGAATAATACCTCCAATAACCGGCCCTACAATCGAAGCACATTGACCAATAAAAAATAAAACACCTAAATTTTTCCCACTAGAACCTTCCTTTAGAAATAAACTCAAATCCGTATGAAATGCCGGCCAATAGAATGTCTGATATAAAGAACAATTTAGGGCTGTAATGAAGAATCCCAAAATCAGTATATTTTTATAATTATCAAGATTGATACCGCAACCAAGGAAATATATTAGAAAGATATTATATAGCATCAATAACAAAGTTCCGATTATTAGACTCTTCTTTATACCAATCCTACTCATAATCTTCGCACCTTGATTTACTAATAAAGCATATAATAAACTTTGTAAACCATAATAGAGAAGTACATATTCAACTCGTTCGCCTAGAATCTTATAAAAAATGATAGGCTCAAATACACCATAAAAAGACTGGCCTAAATTTTTTAGAGTCACACTAAGCTTAATGTCGAACAGCCTAGACTTCTGGAGCTTGTTATAAATATAGTATTTCATAAATCTTACCCTAATTTAGAATAATATAACAAAGTTATAATTTCATGTCTAAAAAATATAAATAATTACTACACATATATCTTATATATTGCTATAATATTTTTTAGTTTTGAACTAAAAAAAATATGGAACCAGTAATAAAGGTAAATAAGCTATGTAAGTACTATAAACAGCATAAGAAAGAACCTGGACTTAAAGGTTCTATAAAAGCACTATTCAAAAGAAAATATAAAACAATAAAAGCCGTTGAAAAAGTCTCATTTAATATAGATAAAGGTGAGATGGTCGGCTTCATAGGTCCAAACGGAGCAGGAAAGACAACTACACTAAAAGTCTTAGCAGGTCTGCTCTATCCAACAAGCGGTGAAGCAAAAGTATTGGGATATATACCACACAAAAGACAAGCTGAATATCAGAAGCAATTCTCACTTGTCATGGGACAAAAAAACCAATTATGGTGGGACCTGCCAGCTATGGAATCTTTTATATTGAATAAAGAGATTTATGACGTACCGGACAAACAATATAAAGAAACAGTTAATGATCTGGCAAAACTATTAGATGTAAAAAAAATATTAAAAGTGCAGGTAAGAAAATTATCACTCGGTCAAAGGATGAAATGTGAGCTTATAGCGGGTTTGTTACATTCTCCTAAAATTTTATTTTTAGACGAACCTACAATAGGTCTTGATGTAATAATGCAGAAAAAAATCAGGGAGTTTTATAAAAATTATAATGAAGAATATAAAACTACAGTTATACTAACAAGCCATTATATGGACGACGTAAAGGAATTATGTGATCGAATAATTATAATCAATAAAGGAAAAATAGTTTTTGACGGAGAACTTAAAAAAATTATAAAAAAATATGCTAAAAATAAATATTTAACACTTGTGTTTTTAAAAGAGGTTGATAAAAAAGATATTGCCAGATATGGAAAAGTTGTTAATTATGAACCTCTGAAAACAACGATTTCAGTATCCAGACATGTTACACCTCATATAGCCTCTGAAGTACTAAAAGATCTTCCTGTAGATGATCTGGATATAGCTGAACCTAAACTTGAAGAGATAATCAGGGGATTATTTCAAACTAAAAAGAAAATCTAGTTTATAAAAATAATTCAACTACATACGGAGTAAAAATAATACATCCTAATATCACATCCATTACTGCCGCAACAAAAACCGCTGCAGCAGCTAAATCCTTTATTTTCTTTATAACTGAATTAAATCTTTTTAATTCTCCTAGTACTTCTATACTTGTATTCATGAGTTCTGCTGATAAAGTGATCCCAATACATAATATAATAACAATCCATTCAGATTTATTTACATTAAAAACAAATCCCATAAGAATAACAATAGCCATAAATAATAATTCTATCTGGAAATTCAACTCATGGTTGAAAGCTATATTTAAACCATTAAATGCTGCCTTATAACTACGAAGATGCTTTCGAGTCTTATTGGACAATAAGGAAAAAACATTCATAGATAATTATAATTAATAAATATTTCAAATTAATATTAATACCAATTTCAATTATTATCAAATTAGGCTTTTTAACTAATTCTGATTATAAAGTTATAAATATCTAATAACATGTTTTAAAACTATGTAAAAATTGAAATACATTTTAGGTAGCCCAACAGTAGAGGTGAGTTTGGAAACAATGAATACTAACAATATTTCCTCTCAAATATAATATATATCTTTTAATTATTTCATAAAGTTTTTTTAATTTTGTACTTTTTTAGAAAAAGTACCACAAAAATCGTGGAGGAATTAATGTCTGACGGATTACTCACGATTATCAATATTTCGACCACGTAATTCCCCCACACCCATAATTTAACAACTTTAATAGGATTACATTAAAAAAAGACTTAACTCAGGATATTAAAAACAATAATATTATACTTATGTTAGTTTCAAGCCTGCCTATCTTATACCTTCCGCCTATCTGTCAGCAAATAGATATCAGGCTGGTTTAAACTAACAGTTAACTGCTTTTGTTACAGAATTATAAATAGCTAAATTAACTATTAATTTTTAGTATCTTTTCACAAAATTGCTTTTTAAAAAAAATTATGTATTATATACCTCATACATAATTTTTATATACCAATTCTATATCTCTACAATTATGACAATTGATCAAAAGATAATATTAATGCCAAAAATTGATCTTCACAGGCATTTAGAAGGAAGTATCCGTCCAAAAACTATATATGCTATGAGTAAACAATCAAATAAGAACTATAAACTTTCTCAATTAAAAAAGAATATGCATGCAGAGAAAGACGATAATACCTTAATGAAATTCTTAAAGAAATTAGGTACTCCATATATGTTGGAATGTTGTACTAATAAAGGAGTTTTAACTAGATTCTCATATGAAGCCTTTGAAGATGCAGCAAAAGATAATATTTCTTATCTAGAATTAAGATTTTGTCCATCAAATTATTATAAAACTAAAACAACTGCCGAAGAATTTATCGAAGGAGTTTATGAAGGATCCAAAAAAGCAGAACATGATTTTGATATCAAAACTGCAATAATTATTTCAATAAAAAGAGAAGAATCCAATAAAATTAATTCCGAGATAGTAAAACTTGCCTTAAAATATCATAAATTAGGAAAAATAAACGGAGTCGACTTATGCGGAGATGAACCTAATTATCCTACAAGGAATTATAAAGATATTTTTGATATATTTTATAAAAACAATATTCCTATTACTATTCATTCAGGCGAATCAAGAAGAGTTAAAGATATAGACAATGTAATTTCAGCTATTAACCATTTACATTCAAGAAGAATAGGGCACGCATCAATTGCATTGAAATCTCAGAAAACACTAGATTTAATAAAACAGAAATCAATACTAATTGAAAGTTGTCCAACCAGCAGTGTACAAACTGGTACTGTAGATCCGGATAGTGATATCCCAACTTCAAAATTTAAAGACTATAAGCTAAAACTTTCAATTAATACTGACGATCCCGTTACCTCAGATATAACTCTAAGTCAAGAATATTTAACTCTAATCAATAATTACAAGTTTACAATACAAGATTTAATTAGAACAAATTTTGATTCGATTGAATATGCATTCCTACCCCAAAAAGTAAAAGTCAAACTAAAGAAAAACTACAATAGAAAAATAAAACACTGGGCTCAAAAAAATCTTTCTCAAGAAGAAAAAGATTTATTAAGAAAATATTTATTATAATGTAAACTTTCTTTATATAATCTTTTTGTTTATAATATCCTCAATAAATTGAATTAAAAACTTTTATGCACTCGTTTGAAATAAAGAAAAATTTTATAGATTTTATGAAATCAAAAAATCATAAGGTCCTTCCAAATATTTCATTACTTCCAGAGAATGATCCAACTGTTTTGTTCAATATAGCCGGAGTTCAGCCAATAGTTCCTTATATCATGCAGGGAAGTCATCCATTAGGTAAAAGGCTCTGCAGTGTACAAAGATGTATCCGTACAATTGACATTGAAGAAACAGGAGATAATAGGCATCTCACATTTTTTGAAATGCTGGGAAACTGGTCGCTTGGGGATTATTTCAAAAAAGAAGCATTAAATTGGTCTATAGAACTTCTAATAGATCATTTTAATTTAGATCCAAATAGAATTTATGCATCAGTATTCATAGGAGAAAAATACGCGCATTATCGTTATTTTTGTCTTCATTAAATACTTCGGCTTTTA
>CAZNER010000113.1:0-5701 GCA_964572065.1 uncultured Candidatus Saccharibacteria bacterium | reverse complement strand
ATAATTTTTTTAATCTATCAAATTCTTCATCAATATCTAAATCCTTATTATAAATATCAGAACCAGGAATCACAATTTCAGGATGTAAACCTAATGTCGGGATAATTAAATCTGGATATTTTAAATGAAGATTTAATACATCTTTAGAGGTTTGAATATCTACTGCCGAATCAACAACTTTTGAAACACCTGCCTTCTTTATCCTTGAAACAACTTCTTCAATTTTAATGTAGTCTTTTGGACTTGAAGCTATATGTGCATGAGAATCGAAATACATAGTAGATAATACACTTAAATAACATCATCCCAAAAATCATTGTCTGCTTTCTTTTTCTTCTTCTTGACCCAAGCACTTCCAATAGTTCCAGCGATAAAACTTATTAATCCAAGAAATAATATCTTTTTTAACTTTTTTCTTTCGAATCTTCTTGTTGAGGTATGAATAAATTGCGGAATTATAATAAATTTCAATCCATGTTTAACTGATTTCTGAAAAAAATGATTATCCTCATGACTCCTCATTCGAGTATTAAATCCATTTACTTTTTTAAATGCATTCTTTGTAGATATTATACAAGCCCCTCCTGTTACTCTGTTCTGCTTTAATTTATGAGAAATAAATTTAAATGCATTAACGCCTGCCATTGGAATACTATACTTTACTTTTTTATCTGATGGTAAAAAATAACAAGAAGCAACATCTGCATTTCTTTTTATAAAAGTACCTATAATTTTATTAAAGAAATCCTCATTTAGGAGTTCGGTATCAGCATCGATAAAAACAATAATATTAGACTTAGCTACTTTAGCCCCATTATTTCTACTAACTGAAATTCTTCCCCCCTTTACAATCTTACAGCCATATTTTATAGCAATTTCTTTTGTTCTATCTTCAGAATCTGCATCAGCAACTATTATTTCGCTTGGCTGTACTTTCTGTTTCTTTATAGAATCAAGAAGCCTCGGTAAATATCTCTCTTCATTATAAGCTGGAATAATCACTGAAAACATAAATCACAACAAATCATATATTAAATACTCTTATATATTTATCTTTTTCCCTAATTTTAACTTTTCCTTCTCTGCTATCTCCGTATCTAACTTTTTAAATAGAACTTCTACTTTATCTAAAACAGTTCCTGCTTTAACCTCAGAAAATCTCCAGTTGTCTTCATCTACTTTCCACTCAATATCCTCTCTTTTTAACATCTTAGTAAGCTTTTTTGTCGCATTTGGTAAAAAAGGAGCAAGAAGAACTCTTAGAGCTTCAATTATCTGTATACAGTTATACAATATATCTCCAGACTTCTTCTTATCTTTCTCTACAATCTTCCAGACCTTTTCCCTATCAAAATATTTATTTGCAAAAGAAACAAGCCTGAAAACTCGCTGTAGTCCTTCCGATAACTTAACTTTCTCTAAAAGCTGTTCTGTTTCATTGAAAGCATCTCGAATTTCAAATCTAACTTCATTAGTTATTTCTCCTTCCGGTATCTTACCTCCAAATTTAGAATTGACAAAACTCAATATCCTGTGAATAAAATTACCTAAATTAGCAACTAATATATTATTATTTGAATCAATAAAATCTTTCCATTTGAAATTACTATCTTTATTCTCTGGCATCCTGAGTGTAAAATAATATCTAACTAAATCTTGCCCGTATGTTTTAATTAAATATTCCAAATCTACAAACCAATGCCTGCTTTTACTCATTTTATCTCCCTCTAAATTCAAAAATGCATTCGCAGGAACGTCATAAGCTAGCTGCATTTTCTCTTCTTTATCTTTATTCCATCCAATTAAAATTGAAGGCCAGATAATAGTATGAAAAACTATATTATCCTTACCCATAAAGTAATAATGTCTACAGGATTTGTTAAGCCAGAAATCTCTCCAACTTTTTTTCTGCCCGGAATATCTATTAATAATTATATCATTCTCACCACCTTTGATCGCTCCACTAACCCTCTTACTCCACTCTACTGCTGCTGACCAATAACCAGTTACAGCCTCAACCCAAACATATATAACTTTCTCTTCTTTATTTTCAATATCTATACCTTTAGGAAGCTTTATACCATACTCTAAATCTCTAGTGATAGGTCTCTGCTTCAGTCCCTCATCCAGCCATGCACTTGTAAATTTAATAACATTGTCCCTCCAATTTCTGACATTTGGATGTTTATCCAACCATTTAATCAAATCTTTTTGAAGTGCAGGAAGATCAAGAAAACAATCCTCTCCCTCTTTTAAAATCAAATTCTTATCACCATACTTGCTTTTTGGATTTATAAGCTCGGTAGGATCTAAAACTCTACCACACTTATCACACTGATCTCCCCTTGCACCATCATAATGACAATAAGGACATTCTCCTTCAATATATCTATCCAACAAATACTTCTTTTCCTTTTCTGACCAATAATGTCTAGTCTTCTTTTTAACAATATAGCCCTTTTTATACAAATCTAAAAATAATCTTTGTACAATATCTTTATGATTATCAGTATCTGTAGTTGTATATAGATTGTAAATCACACCAAGATTATTTAAAGTCTCTAAATGTCTTTTATGATATTTCTTAGCAAACTTCTCTGGAGATATACCTAATTTCTCAGCAGCTATTATAGTTGGAGTACCATGGAAATCACTCCCAGAAACCATTAACACATCATTACCTATCTGTCTATTAAATCTTGCAAAGATATCCGCTGGCAATATAGCACCAGCAATATGTCCAAGATGCAAATCTCCATTTACATAAGGCCATGCTACTGCTACTAAAATTTCCATTTAATTAAATAATCCAAATATTATTACTAAAGCAATTATATATCATATAAAACATTAATTTAAAAGACTAGTCTTTTTCCTCTCGACCTTCACTTTTCTTCTTTTGATTACTTGATCTACTTCTTCCTATACTAACAAATAATGCTTCAAAGAGAACAATTAAAACAACAATTAGTAGAATAATATGCCATTCAAAAAAACCAAATATTTTAATCCAAGCAATACTCACTAGTAAAATTCCTAATAAAATACCTCGCCTTAAAGATAAAACAATCTTTGGTTTTTCATAAAATTTCCTAAAAAATAATTTATCAATTATTTGATGAAATACCGAAAAGAACAATCCTACTGTGAGTACAAAAAACACAGATACTATAATCAAATTTTTTATACTTAACATCTTATCACTTAAATAAGGCGTTAAGGCATAATTCATCAAGTAGAATAATAATATTCCGGAAATTACCGAACTTGCTAATGTATAGATAACCTGCATATCTCAACTTCTTTATTTAATTTCATAAATTATAACAGGAGTAATGCTGAATTAAAATTCCAAAAAATCACTCTTAATATTATCAATATAAATAAAAAGATATGTCCTATAATTGCAAAACAAAAATTTTATAGTATAATACTAATAACATTTTACTTTTATTAATAATAAATATGGCAAAAAAGGAAAAGGACTCAAAAAAAACAATTAACGTCAAACTAGAATGGATAGCTATCGGCATTCTTTCGTTAGTAATTGTATTAAGCTTTTTAACTTCAGGATTCACTAATCTACCTTTTAACTTAAAGTCTCCTATTGATGGATCAATACTAGGATCAAAGTCTTTAAGCGAGGAGGAAATAAAAGAAAGAGTAATAAAATATGTAGACGAAGAAGTTCTGCAAGGTCAAGCAGAATCAGATATAACTGAAATCAGCATAGATGAAGAAAGTGGACTCTATAAAATTAAACTTGTAATCTCAGGTCAAGAATATGACTCTTATGTTTCAAAAGATGGGAAATATCTTTATACGGAAAGATTAGAAATTATACTTGAAGATGAAGTAGCAGAATATCCACAACAAGATACACCAGACGTTTACCTTTTCACAATGAGTTATTGCCCTTATGGAAATCAAGCTGAGGATTTCGTTAACCCCGTCTATGATTTATTAAAAGACTATATTAATTTTGAACCCCATTATGTAATTTATAGTGAAGACTATGGATATTCTGGAAGCGAATATTGCTTAGACGATGAAAACCTATATTGCTCAATGCATGGAATTGGAGAACTAAATCAAGGAGTAAGAGAACTATGTACATACAAATATCAAAAAGATAAATTTTGGGAATTTGTTTTAGCTGCAAATGAAGAATGTGATTATGAAAATATTGATGAATGCTGGGAACAAATAGCTTCTAATGTCGGCATAGACACAGAACAAATAAAAACATGTCAAAAAGATGAAGCTGTAGAACTTCTCTCCCTTGATGTTGATTTGAATACACAATTCGGAGTAACAGGATCACCAGCCATTGTAATTAACGGTAAAGATTATACTGGAGATAGAACAGCTGAGGATTTCAAGAATGCTGTATGTGCCGCATTCACGAATGCACCATCAGAATGCTCGCAAACTCTTGATGATTCAGGAAATTCATCTGATGCGACATGTAATTAATTAAATTCAAAAACAATACAGTGTTTACTCAGTCTCTTTACATTTAATAAGACTAAATATATCGTAACCTTTGAAATTACTACTTGCACCTAAATCAGTAAATTCTGTTATAAATGCACATTCTACGACTTTACCACCTAATCTTTCTACTAGTCTGCATGCTGCTTTAGCAGTATCTCCTGTAGCTAAAAGATCATCAAGAACAACAACTTTATCATCTTTTTTGATAACATCTGTATGGACTTCTATAGTATCTGCTCCATACTCCTTTTCATAACTTTCCTCAATTGTATCATATGGCAACTTGCCCTTTTTTCTAATTAGAACAAAACCTATACCTAATAAATAGGCAACAACTCCACCAATAATAAACCCCCTGCTTTCAATACTTGCTATACAAGCTATATCTCTATCTTTATACTGATTAACAAAGGCATCTATCACATCACGAAATGCTTCCGCGTCACGGAAAAGTGTTGTCATATCCCAAAATACAATCCCCTTCTTAGGAAAATCTTTTACTCTCCTAATTTTTTTATTTAATTTTGGTATTAATTCTTGCATTATTTTCTACATTCACATTTTAAATAATTAATTTTTGGAATTACATCTAATAGAAGCTCCTTTACATTACTCGCATTCTTCTTCATCCTCTTAGTAATCAGATCCCATGTTACAGGTTCTTCATCATCCTTCCAGCAATCATAATCTGTAGCCATAGCAATAGCTGCATAACATATCTTTACCTCTCTAGCTAATATTACCTCTGGAACAGTCGACATATTAATTACATCTGCACCTAAAAGTCTAAACATTTCTGATTCAGCTCTAGTTGAAAATCTAGGCCCCTCTATAGTTACTAAAGTACCCCCATTATGATAATCCAATTTTAATTCCTTTGCAGAATTCTTAAGTAGCTTGTTTAACTTTGTACAAAAAGGATCTGCCATTGGTGTATGAACCACCTCCTCCTCAAAAAAAGTCACATTACGCTTTCGAGTAAAATCTAAAAACTGATCAGGAAATACTAAGTGGTTGGGCTTTATACTTTTCCTCAGGGAACCTACAGCTGTAGTTGCTAATATGTGAGTACATTTTAATTTCTCAAATGCTTTTATATTTGCCCTAAAGTTAACACCTGTCGGCCAAATTGAATGGTTTTTTCCGTGTCTTGCTAACACAGCTACTTCAACTCCCTTTACCTTTCCACAAGTAAAATCAGAAG
>CAZNER010000112.1:2795-5860 GCA_964572065.1 uncultured Candidatus Saccharibacteria bacterium | reverse complement strand
AAACAAATAACAGGAGTTTTGATAGATGAGGAAGACCCGCAGGTAATAGAGCTTTGTAAAACTTTATTATATGGTGATTGGAAGAAAAGTGTTAAATTATATGATGACATAAAGCTACCAGCTGAAAAGATAAGACTAGCAGTCGCTGGTTTTATGGCGTGGAAGCTAAAGATTTCTAAAACAATAGGTCAAGGAAGAATGTATTCTGATATGTTAGAGTTTCTTGCTAATCCTATTTATTTATCAGGAAAAGCAGGGGACCATACAATGTATAATAATATGTTTAAAGTCATACAGATAATTAAATCAGCAAGGAGAGGTTAATGGGAGTATTTGGTAAGAATGGTGTGGTAGGCATGCCAAAGCCTAATTATGAATATATAACTACGCAGGATGACGCTATTAAAGCCGTCAATGAAATTTATAAATATCCTGTTATAGAAGTAGACTCCGAAACTACTGAATACAGTCCTTATGAAGGTAAAATATCCTTAGTTCAGATAGGCATACCTAATAAGGCTTTTGTGTTTGACGTTAGAAATGACACAGAATACAGCAGCGTAGATCCTATGATATTGAAGCCTATTTTAAATGGAAAGGAACAACTCAAATTATTACAGAACGCTGTGTTTGATATGAAAATGATTAAACATCATTATGGTTTCTATATAGAAAACATATATGACACAATGTTGACCGAGCAGTTATTTCATTTGGGGAGAAGGGTAAAAGCTAATTTACCTGCTCTTGTGTTCAGATATTTAGGTATCACTATGGACAAAGAGCCAAGTAATACTTTCAGAAGATACGGCCAGAAATTTCAAAAATATCAATTAGAATACGCAGCAAATGATGTGTCTGTGTTAAGATTGATACGAGATTTACAGCTCCCCAGGATAAAAAGACATAGTTTTGAAGATGTATGTAGGTTGGAATATGAATTTACCAAACCTATGTGTGAAATGGAATTGAATGGTATTGTTTTTGATGCGGAAAGACAAAGGGAATTATTGAGAGAAACCGAATTAGAAAAAGTTGAATATGGCGATAAAGTAAAGAGTTTTTTATCAGGAAGCGAGGCTCAAACAACTTTATTTGGTGTCTCTTTAGTAAATTTAGACAGTAATTTACAACTTAAGAAAGCATTGAATAGATATGGACTGGAATTAGAAAGTACCTCGGTTGGAGTGTTAAGTAAATACAAAGGTCTTCCTATTATAGATGCTTTACTTGGTTATAGAAAAGCGCAGAAATTTATATCAACTTATGGTGAGACTCTTATAGCCAAGATAAATAAAGCTACAGGTAGATTGCATACAGAATTCAATCAGATGGTATCTACGGGAAGAATGAGTAGTTCTGATCCTAATCTTCAAAACATACCTAAAAAGCAGAAATATAGAAGTTCTTTTATTTCAATGCCTGGGTACTCTTTGATTACAGCAGATATGTCCGGCGCGGAGTTAAGGATACTAGGCAACATGTCTAGAGATCCTATTTTTATTGAGTGTTTTGAGAAAGGAATCGACCTACACAGTCGTACTATCGCAGAGATTAAAGGGATTCCTATTGAGAACGTTAGTGCTGAAATGAGAAACGCGGCCAAAGCTATCAACTTTGGACTTGCATATGGTCTTTCAAAATATGGATTAGCCAGGCGGCTTAAGATAAATGAAAAGAAGGCCGAAGAGATGATGAATAAATATTTTGAGAGATACAAAGGTATTAAAAAGTTTTTGAATCAAGCAGCAAGAGATGCTGTGAGAAATAAATATAGTATGTCGATCAGCGGCCGAAAAAGATTTTATAATTTACCCGATTATCATCATCCAGATTATAAAACCGCAGTTGGTGCTGTTGAAAGACAGGGAATGAACCAACCAATTCAAGGTGGAAATGCTGATACAATTAAACAGTCTATGATATATTTGGTAGATAGATTGGAGAAAAGTGGACGTGATGCAAAACTAATTTTAACTGTCCATGATGAGGTTGTTGTAGAAACTAGGAACGAGGATGTGCAGGAGATTAAGCCTATAGTTGAACAATCATTAATAGATGGCTTTGGTAGATATTTTAGTTTAATTCCTATGGAAACAGATGGTTTAGTTGGAGATTGTTGGTTGAAGGATTCATGTGAAAGTAAGCCAGACGGAGAACATAAATGTGGTGGCACCGAGTTTAGATTTGACTCGGATAAGAAATTAAAATGTATTAAATGCGGAGGATTGGTTTAATGAACATAAATAATTTAAGAATTTATTTCAAAAAGATAAGTAAAAAAGCAATTTATCCTACTTATAGCAAAGCAAACGATGCTTGCTGTGATTTACATGTTATTGAGGATTATGTTATTAAGCCAGGAGATATATGCTTAGCAAGAACGGGATTTGCTATAGCAATACCAGAGGGATATGAAGCACAGATAAGGCCTAGAAGTGGATTAGCACTTAAACATGGGTTGTTTGTGTTGAATTCGCCTGGTACTATAGATGCTGGTTACAGGGGTGAAGTTAAAATAATTTTGATAAATTTAGGTAAGAAGGATATTGTAATTAAAACAGGAGATAGAGTAGCTCAAATGAAGTTTGCTGCTGTTCTTACTGGTTATTTTTTAGATATCGGAGATAATGATTTGAGTGATACAGCCAGAGGTTCTGGTGGTTTTGGTTCGACTGGTCTACAATAAATAGGAGGATTGAATACATGGGAGGAAATGAAGTTAAATTAAGTGATAATGCAGTAGTTATTGCTGAAAATAGATATTTTATATCCGGAGAAACGTGGGAGGAGTGTACGCGCAGAGTGGGTACAGAGGCAGGTAGGGTAGAGAATGGTAATGCTAATAAATATATTGAAGATTTCTCTGAAATGATATATAATATGGATTTTTTGCCCGGCGGAAGAATTTTGAGAAATTCAAGACGAGCAAGAGGGTCATTATTTAACTGTTATGTTTTACCTGTTGGAGATTCAAGGGAAGAGATAGGTCAATGGTTAAAGGATGCGCTTATTCTGTGGGGTGAAGGTGGTGGAGTTGGATGCAACATGTCTTTTTTAAGACC
>CAZNER010000112.1:0-2695 GCA_964572065.1 uncultured Candidatus Saccharibacteria bacterium | reverse complement strand
GCTCAGCAGAATTATGGGACTATAAAAGCCCGTGAGATATGGGATAAAGTTATAGAGAATATGGTTAAATGTGCTGAACCAGGTTTATTAAACTGGAGAAATCTTCAAAGCAATAATTCTTATTATTTTGACCCCATACTTTCTACAAATCCTTGTGGGGAAGTACCATTAGGGTCCTATGGTGTGTGTAATTTAGGTTCGTTGGTGTTGTCTAATTTTGTTAAGGGTAGAACTACAACTAACTGGAAGAAGATGGAGTATGTTTTGAGATTGGCAGTAAGATTTCTGGATAATATTATTGATATAAATAAATATGTTTTGAAAGAGATAGATATTAATGCCCACAATGGCCGGCGAATAGGAATAGGGGTCATGGGATTAGCGGAATATTTATTTGCTAAGAAATTAAGATATGGATCTAAGGAAGCTATATACGAAGTAGAGAGATTAATGAGATTCATAAGGGATATTGTATACGAAGAGTCAATAAAACTTGCTATGGAAAAAGGAGCGTTTCCAAAATTTGATCCTGTAAATTATGGCAAAGCACATTTTGTTAGAACGCTTCCAGCGGCTATGAGAATGTCAATAAAGAAACATGGTATTAGAAATGTTACTTTAATGGCTGTAGCGCCCACTGGTACAATAAGTTTACTGCCAGAAGTAACCTCTGGTATAGAACCTTTATTTCTTAAAGCATATTTAAGATCAGATAGAGTAAGTGATAGAATGTATGTGCATCCTATATATAAGGAAGCTTTATTAAATGGTACTGAGAAAGAGATTAAGGAGTGGTTTGTGGATACCAGTGATCTGGACCCCGCAGATCATTTTGAAACACAAGCAATTATTCAAAAATATGTTGACGGTGCTTTATCTAAAACTATTAATCTACCAGAGGATACAACTCCGGAAGAATTGAGCGATCTGACACTTGAATATATTTATGATTTAAAAGGAGTTACTGTGTATGTAGATAAGAGCCGCGAAGGTCAGATATTGAATAAAGTGAGTGAAAAAGAAGTGAAAGAATGTGTATTTGAAAACAAAGAAACCACTGAAGATACGATGGTTAGAGAATGTGCCGCAGGTAACACTTGCGATATATAAGGAGGAATAATGAAATTAGGATTTGACATTGATGAAGTGATTTGTGCTTTATGCGACGTTGCTACTACATGGTTTAAGGATGAATATAATATAGATTGGACCAGAGAGGATTTTAAGAGTCATAATTTAAGGAAAAATATCTATGTAGAAGATCCTAAACTTAATGAAGAAATTACAGAAAGATTGGAGCAAACACTTAATAATCCAGAGGTTCAAAAAACCGCGAAACCTTTTCCTGACGCACCTAAAATAATGAGAAGACTTAGAAAGGAAGGTCATTCGCTTCATTTTATAAGCTCCAGGAAAGTAAATATGGAAGATCATTCTATTAAATGGTTTAGGAAATATAAGATTCCTTTCGATACTCTAAATCATTTAGGTAATGTTGATTGTGATAAAGGATTGATCGGAAGATCATTAAATTTAGATTGTTATGTGGATGATTTAGAAGAAAATCTTGAATCTATGTATAGATATAAAAAGAGATGGCGTAAGGGTTTATTGTTATGGACTAGGCCTTGGAATAAAGATTCTATTGACGCTAGTAAATTCATACGTATAAATAATTGGGAAGAGTTTATACGTCATTTAGGAATTCATAAAAGATAGGAGGATGATGTCATGGCAAAGAAAAAGAAATCAATTAAAAAAGTGCGTTGTGCTACATGTAAATCTTATTACAATAAGTTCTGTGTACTTAAAAGGGTGACTGTTTCGCCTAATAAGAAAAGAATTTGTGATAAGTATCAGCATGATCAGTCTAAGGTTAAGCTTGTGCGGCCTTTACCAACCACAAGAATTTCTTATCGTGAAAAAGAAAGACTGAGAAAAGAGCGGAAGGAAAATTTAAAGAAACTAAAAGAACAGTTAAAGCTACAAGAAAAACACAAAGAGCAGACACAGGAGTCTAGAATTTATAAGCCTTCTGGTAATGAAAAATATCCTTTAACAGGTGATTTAAGTAGATTCACTACGACAGGTACTTCAAAGGATAAAGATGAAAAAGATAGCTAATTATTCAATCGAACATGACGTAAGTAAAAGAGGATTTAAAGGGATAGCTGGAGTTGATGAGGTTGGGTACGGCCCAGGGGCTGGCCCTGTTGTAGCTGCTGCTGTTAGAATACCTTTTAGATATGTAGAAACTTTATTAGTTCCTGGGAGAATAAGAGATTCCAAAAAAATCTCCGCTAAAAAAAGAGAATCCGCTTATAAAGAAATTATAAAAATTTGTGATTATGGATTGGGTATTGTGAATAATAAAATTATAGACGAGATAAATGTACGTGAAGCAACTAAATTAGCAATGAGAGAGGCAGTTAACAATCTGTATTTCTTTGATTATCTATTAATAGATGGTAATATAGAACCACGTATTCCTGATGTAATTAATCAAAATGTTATTAAAGGGGACTCCATATCAATTTCTATAGCAGCTGCGAGTATTGTGGCTAAGGTAACTAGGGATAGAATTATGTGTGATTTACATAACATTTATCCTATTTATGAGTGGAATAAAAACAAAGGATACTTAACCAAAGCTCATATTGAGGCTATAAGAAAATATAAGCCTTCTGAGTTTCAT
>CAZNER010000111.1:2232-5897 GCA_964572065.1 uncultured Candidatus Saccharibacteria bacterium | reverse complement strand
TCTTTTATAAATGGTGTAGCATCTATGTCTCCAGTACCACTGTATGTACCGTCAGAGTTTTTGGTTAGATTTTGTTTTTTGATTGCTTTTTGTAGTTTAGATAATAATTTTTTTGACATTTGTAGTAACTCCTTAAAAATTACATTAAAAACCATATATCATATAATAATTCAAATAACTAAATAAAAAGGATCGTATAATATTACAAACCGCTTTTCTTCGTAGAATGGTTTAACTGTTATATTAAAAGATAAAAACCATTTAAATTTTATTATTTTTCCTTCTTATCTATTTTCCTACTAGGTCTGCGATTTACCCAACTACCATTTTTTGACAACACTTGATGAAAAGTCCTACTATGTTTTTGGTTTCCAAACTTGGTAATTTCAACTAATTCTCTAAATCTTTTACCTTGACTGATAACATGAATACCTACATCCATAATTAACCCCTTATTGCTTGAGCTCCTGTTTTTGTTTCAACTTTATATTTTTCTTCTTTTAATAAATCTTTTTTCCACAAATCAATACCCTTTTCAATAGACAGTACATCATTTTGTAATTCTTTTATTAGTTTCTCTATATTAATTTTTTTAAGTTGTTTTGGGGTTATTTTAATAGATACCGTTTTACCTTTTATTTTAAAAGACAATTTCTTCATGCCATTTATATCAATTATTTTATATTGTATCTTTTGTTTTGGTTTTATTATTTAGTTTTTTAAAGTTTTTTACTTCCTTTTTTACCATCTCATTAATAATATACAAATGTTCAGCTGTATAAAGTAACGACCAACTACATTTTATTGTACCTTTCTTAATATTTAATGCCTTACAACTACCTAGAAAAGTATAAGCAATAGGTATTAAATATTTTTTATAATCAAAAATAACCTTTATTAAACGAAAAGGGAGGGGTTCTAAAATTGAAATATAATAACGGCCGTTTGTATAAGTACCATCATAAGAAAATTCGCAAAGTGCTTTACCTATATTATTTTTAGCAGAAAAAACAACAGTAACGAAATTTTCTCTTTTCTCCTTTATTACTTTACGTAACATTAAAGAATGTACTTCTCTAATAGTGCTGTGGCCTCTTGCTCGAATTTCCATAATATAATTAACAATTATTTCTTAGTTCTACTTTTCTTTGGCTTTCTCTCTCTCAAAGACTCTTTAGATATTTTTATTTCAAGATTAGCTACTTCTGTTTTTATTCTTTCTTCATTATCTTTATTAAGTTCTATTTTCTTTAATCTATCCAATGTCCTCTTTAATCTTTGATTTTTTACTTCAGAAAAATTTTTAGGTTTCATTTTTAAACCTTTCTTTTAATTATTTATTAATCTTTTGCTTTTATAGTATTCATTTGTTTTACAACCTTCTTACTACAATGCCCTTCTGGCCATAAAACCCACCTATCTGAATTACATAAAACCTTTAAATCATGTCTTATGTTAGTTATTATATTAAGTATTTTTTTTATAATTTTTCTTTCAGAAGATAATACATAAAATTCTTTAGATTTAAACGTTGTTTGTTTTATATTTTTATTGTGTTGTTCAAGCTTTTTATGCATTATACATATAGTGTGTTTAATCATTTTCTTATACGCAATAAGATCCCGCCGAACTTTTAACCATTTATTTATTCCGCGAGCTAACATAAAAATACGTAAAGCTTCACATTGTTCTTCGTCCAACTTTAAATGCTCCCTTGCGTCCCTTATTACTAACTCGGGATTATTTTGTCTAAAATTCCAAATAGTTTTTTCTGAAACTTCAGGATAATCTTTTAAATATTTATTATTCATTTTCAATATAATCCGCAGTTCTGAAACTTGAAATTTTACGAGTATTATCATCTATAACCATATAAATAGCCCCCATACCATCGGCATCTATTCCAAATAAACCGTTCAAAATACCAAGTAAACCAACTTTTGGAAAAGGATCTGTTTTAAATTGTTGTACTTGAACTGTCGGATGATTGGCTATATGTATGTTACATTTAACACGATAATTCATAAGAGATTCTACACAAGAATAATCAACTTTCAATAATTCATTTAAAAGCTCGCAAACATCATTAGCCGTAATATTTTTTGATAACATAAAATAAAACTCCTTATTAAAATCAAAATCTTCCAATTTAAACTTTATTTAGGCATGCCGTTGAAGTAACCTATTGGGCTAAGGAATTCCAAGTATCCGTCCAATTACCATTGACAGTAAGTACAGGCCCCTTGCTGCTATTGTTTCCCCTACTAGTAACTTCCGGATAAGCACTATTTACTCCTCCATTATTTGAATCCTCAATTGAAGTAGTATCTGATTTTGGAATATTTAATACTCTTTTTCGTTTCTTTTTTAAAATGCCCGCTGATAATCTTAATCTATAATTTTTTATATACTTCTTATACCTTTTAAAATCTAAATTTAAATCCTTTAATAATACTTTAAATTCTTTTATGCAATAATCTTTTTTTATAAATTTATTATCATTACTTCTGTAAGCAGTAAATATCAATTTTCTTTTTTTAGTAATACTTATTATATATTTAAGATAAGCATTTACAAAATCTACGAAATCTAAAAGTTGCTCTTTACTTTTAATCATATCAAAAATTCTAAATTCTAAAGTATTAGTTATCCTACTTATTCTTAAAGCGTATAATTTTGAAAATTCATAATCATAATAAGTTACCTTATGAGCTGGTCGTAATAAAATATTGGTTACTATACTTTCTGAAAAGGGTTCGGCATTACGATCATCGCAGTACTCATTAAAAAACCAATTTAAATAAGGTCTATTATACATATCTCTAAATAAATTATTAATAACTTGTTTATAGTTACGGAACCCTAAACCGCGATTCAACCCTACATGTATATGACAACCTCCTGAAGATATTTCTTCCCTATGGGTACTAAGTGGGTATTCTTTAACAGTAGTAGTTATTAAAGTGTAAAATGAAATAATATCTTTACGTTTCTTAAAAACAGGACTGTTTATTTCAATAGCCCCATCATCTATACCAATGTTCCAATCTTTTCGTTTTAAGGGGATAATTAGATCTGCTTGTAATAAATCTTTATAACCAGAAACTTTTAATTCTTCTATTTCTGCTGTTTGATATGGATACTTATATAAATAAGTAAATTCAAAACCGAAAGTTGTAATTAATTTTTCATTTAAATATTTAGTCTGGGCCATAAAATAAATCTTTACAACTTGAATATTTCATTAAATTCTTTATTAATAAAAGACTTTTTACTTGCAAGCAAATAATTAAATATATTAACAAAATCCTTTACACGAACTTTTACGGTTTCCCCATTTATATTTAATATTAAACCGTAACCTTTATCATAAGGCTCTATTGTAATATTGGTTTTTTTATCACCTACATCTGCAGGGATTAATAACTGCATACCTTCACCTCCTTTCGTTTCTATTACTTTCTTTATACTTATTCAAATAATCTCTATCAACAGTCTTATATAATTCTTCTTCTGATACTAGATTATTAGAACAATAAAAACCCCCTCCTACAGTCTGTGGGCATCCTTCAAGTGTATCGAGTTGGTTATTATAACAATTAAAATCTCTTCCTACAGTCTGTGGGCATCCTTCAAGTGTATCGAGTTGGTTATTATAACAATTA
>CAZNER010000111.1:0-2132 GCA_964572065.1 uncultured Candidatus Saccharibacteria bacterium | reverse complement strand
AAATCTCTTCCTACAGTCTGTGAGCTACCTTCAAGTGTCTCGAGTTGGTTTTTAAAACAATAAAAACCTCCTCCTACAGTCTGTGGACTGCCTTCAAGTGTTGCGAGTTGGTTATCAGCGCAATAAAAATCCCCTTCTACAGTCTGTGGACTGCCTTCAAGTGTTGCGAGTTCATTAGCAGAACAACTAAAATCTCCTCCTACAGTCTGTGGACTGCTTTCTAATGTTATGAGTTGGTTATTACGACAATTAAAACTTCCTCCTACAGTCTGTGGACTGCCTTCAAGTGTCGTGAGTTGATTCTTTCTACAAATAAAATCTCCTCCTACAGTCTGTGGACTGCCTTCAAGTGTTGTGAGTTGGTTAAAAGAACAATAAAAACCCTTTTCTACAGTCTGTGGACTGCCTTTTAATGTTGTGAGTTGATTTTTAAAACAATGAAAATTTCCTCCTACAGACTGTGGACTGCCTTCTAATGTAGCGAGTTGGTTATTAGAACAATAAAAACCTCCTCCTACAGTCTGTGGACTGCCTTCTAATGTTGTGAGTTGGTTATTATAACAATAAAAATCCCCTCCTACTTTCTGGGGACAGCCTTCTAATGTTGCGAGTTGATTATAAGAACAATAAAAATATCCATTTACTTCTTTAAATTGTATTATAAGTTTACCATCTTTTATAAATGGTTTAGCATTTACATCTCCAGTACTACTGTATGTACCGTCAGAGTTTTTAGTTAGATTTTGTTTTTTGATTGCTTCTTGCAGTTTTGCCCCCATTTAAATCCCCTATTTAAAATTAATTTTTCATTTCTTACAAAACGTATTAATTAACTTTCTTGTATTTGTACCTTGTTGGGCCTAATTACTGCCCATTGTTTACTATTTATTAGTATATACAAAACTTCTGGATCGGAAGTTATTGTATTAGTAAATTCTATTTGTATATCTTTAACAATAGGAATATATAAAAAAGTATCAATATAACATCTCTTATTCCAAAACTGAGGAGTTACTCTTCTACCGCCCTCTACTGGCCATTTACTATAAGAAATCGAAAAATGCGTTTTTAATTTTAAAGTATCGCCTATTTGAGCTATTATCAACTCCTCAGTCCTCCGACTAGAAATTATTCTATTATATAAAGTACCCGCACAAGAAATACTGAAAGTAGTCATCGAACAAACATCACTACTGTCTGCTATAATATTATTAAAAACGATTATTGGATCGTGTTCTGTAATATATGTTCCTACTACGTATACTTCGCCGCTATTTTTAAAACCATCACAATTGGTAGAACTAACCGGATTTTCTGAACAACTAATTATAAAAAACAATATAATCAATAATGAAATAAAATATTTCATTTTATAACTCCTTTCTTTATAATTAAAATAAATACACAATTACAAAAATAAATCAGATAAATCACAAAGAATAGCATATACTTCTGAATAGCCGTTAGAATGGCCAGCAGCCCACGCATATGCAAATATTTTATCTGCTTTTGGGTTTCTTGATAAACCCACCTCTTTCATAACATCTTTTTTGAAAGACTGGAAAAGTTTAACTTCTTCTTCTCTATATTTCTTTTGCTCGTCTCTATGCTTAATCATAAGGATATTAAACTTTTCAATAGCATCTTCATGCTCCCTTATTTCTTTGGGAGTAGCAGTAGAATGTAAGTGAGGTTTTTTAGGAGCTTTGGGATAAACTAATTTATGATCATATTTCGAAAAATCTATACCTTCACCTCCTTTTACTTTTTTATTTTCTTTACTTTCATTTAAATAATCTCTATCAACAGTTTTATATAATTCTTTTTCTGATACTAGATTATTAGAACAATTAAAACTTCCTTCTACAGTCTGTGGACTGCCTTCTAATGTTATGAGTTGGTTATTATTGCAATCAAAATCTCCTTCTACAGTCTGTGGACTGCCTTCAAGTGTTGTGAGTTGGTTAAAAGAACAATAAAAACCCTTTTCTACAGTCTGTGGACTGCCTTTTAATGTTGTGAGTTGGTTATCATAACAATAAAAACCCTTTTCTACTTTCTGTGGACTGCCTTCTAATGTTGTGAGTTGGTTAAGAGAACAATAAAAATCTCCTCCTACTTTCTGTGGACTG
>CAZNER010000110.1:0-5931 GCA_964572065.1 uncultured Candidatus Saccharibacteria bacterium | reverse complement strand
TGTGTTATAAGAACCAACTCACAACATTAGAAGGATGTCCCCAGTCTGTAGGAGGGGATTTTCATTGTTTTAAAAATCAACTCACAACATTAGAAGACAGTCCACAGACTGTAAGAGGAAGTTTTGATTGTTCTAATAACCAACTCACAACATTAGAAGGCAGTCCACAGACTGTAGAAAAGGGTTTTTATTGTTATAATAACCAACTCACGACATTAGAAGACAGTCCACAGACTGTAGGAGGAAATTTTTATTGTGCTGATAACCAACTCGCCACATTAGAAGGATGTCCCCAGAAAGTAGGAGGTGATTTCAGCTGTCGTAGTAACCAACTCATAACATTAGAAGGCAGTCCACAGTCTGTAGGAGGATATTTTTATTGTTCTGATAATAAACTCACAACACTTGAAGGCAGTCCACAGACTGTAGGAGGGGGTTTTTATTGTTCTCTTAACCAACTCACGACATTAGAAGGCAGTCCACAGAAAATAGGAGGAAGTTTTTATTGTTCTAATAATCCAGTATCAGAAGAAGAATTATATAAGACTGTTGATAGAGATTATTTAAATGAGTATAAGAAAGAAGTAGAAGCTAGTAATTTAAATATGAGAAAGAAAATTTTGATTATGGATTGAAAAAATATAGTAGATACTATAGAACTTAAAGATACTATTGATTTAGATTATGTAAGTTATGCTATAGCAGAATATGGAGAAAATAATGATTGGTATAAATAATTAATTTTAAAAGGTTTATTTTTATGGATTCTTTACAAGATTTAAAATATAGATTAAAGTTTATTAATACACATATAGCGGAGTTACAAAATTATGTTGCAGAGATTCTCACAGATCCTGAATCAGATCTTACTAATTTAGAAGCTATTATAAAAAGACAACTATATGGGGTAACCAATGCGTTGCAAGAAATTGATTTATCTCTTACTGATGTTATAATAAGAGAAGAAGAAAAAAGGGAAGAACAAAAAAATGAAAATCAATAAAGGCGATTACATATATTTAAAACCAACACAAGAAACTTTTACTCAAATAGAACAAACAGATTCTTGTACTATACCTCTTGAAGTAGCCGATTTATATAGGGTATGGGTTGTAGAGGATATAAAACTAACTTCTAATTCTGTAAATATTTCAACATTAGAAGATATGGGGTTACATTGTTCTTGGATAAATGTAAATAATATAAAAGAAATTATACCAAAAGACTTTCCAAGAAATAGTAAACAAGCTCAATACATACCGGAATGGTTACATAGTAAACTAGAAAATGTTGTAACAGAAATAACTTCTGCACCCAATATAAAGCTTGATGAAGCAAAACAAATGATTTATGATATTATTGAACCTTCAGATGTTAATGAGCCAGCAAAAAGAAAAATATTATATAATATAGATAAACAATATTCTTTACAAGGATTAATTAAATATTTATATAACAGCATACTTAAATATCTAGGTCTTGGAGTAATAACGACAGAAAGGAGGCAAATTATGAAAAAATTAAATATGCGTAAAAAAGCTGAAAACTTTAAACAATATGACATGAATACTGAAAAGAATATACCAGATCAAAAAAAATCATGATGAACATATGAATACTGAATATAATTCTGGAGCTTTGGAATATAATGAAAATTACCATAAACCATTACATCATGTAAAATAAAATTTGTATATTTATAGTATACTTTCTTATTTTGGGGTTTTATATGTCTGAGAAACAAAAGCAAAAACATATAGAATTAGAAGAAGAGTTAACACAGCAAGAGTTAGAACAAGATTTACAAAACCGTTTTAATGAATTAGTTGAAAGAATAAAAACTATACAGAAAAACGCAAATGAAATTACTGATACTTTAAAAATTAGAAGAGTTAATAATGGTTATTATATTGAGTATGATGATCAAGAAATAGTTTTAGAAAGCGATTATGAAACTAAAGCTTTTTTTGTAAATAGTAAAATAGACCCTGCAGCGTATAGTTTATTAAATTTTATAGCCAATGAGTATTTACTTTCAGATTTAGGAAACAAGCATTCGAAATATAGGATACGAGTTATAATAGAAAATCAAGAAACAGGAAAAGAAGTGGATGATATTACAGGTAAAGATATAAATTACGAAGAAGAAGAAGAAAAAGAAGAAGATAAACCAACAGATTTATAAAAGGTTATTTGAATTATGGGTTATATAATAAAACAGGGAACGCAAACTTCAAACCTTTATACTAAAGCGGGGCAACCAATACCCCAACAACAGCGACAAGGTCAAATGATTAAAGTTCCCAATTATAAAGTTAAATGGACTGATTCCTTATCTCGTAGGCAACAATTATCAGTTCAAGCGAAACAACAAAAATATGGACAAAATTTCACGCGTACCTCGCCTATATTTGACGATCCTAGATATTCACATACAACATTAGCACTTCCTACAGATAAAGCGACTCTGCATGGGTTATATCGTTTTTATGATGAAAATGATCCAGTAGTCAATAACGCAAATAGATTACACACAGAATTTCCTTTATCGCAAATACAATTGGCAGATTGTGGAGATCCGGGTATACAACAACACTATGAAGAAATGTGGTATAATAGAATTCAAGGAACAAAAACATTAGCAGACGCTTCATTAGAATATTATAGAATAGGTAATGTTTTTTTATTTGGTGCTTGGAATGAATCTGATTGTATGTGGCAAAAGTTTGCTATTTTAAATCCTGATTATGTGGAAGTTGAATCTACATGGCTTACAGAAAAACCACTTATTAAATTATCTCCTGATGAAAGTTTAAGAAGATTAGTACAAACACAACAACCTAAATATTTATATGATCAATTGCATCCTGAGATTATTAAATATGTAAGATTAGGACAACAAATACCTCTTGATCCTAATAATACTTTTCATTTAGCCCATAACAAAGCTCCTTATGAAACGCTCGGTAAACCTCTTGTAAAGAATATATTAAAAATACTGTTGTATGAACACCGTATATATGAAGCCCAATTTGCTATAGCAACAAGACATGTTATGCCTCTTACTGTAGTAAAATTAGGAGATAGACAATCGGGGTGGTTACCTTCACAAGAAGAATTAGATGAGTTTGCTGAGTTATTAGCAGCACATGAAATAGATCCGAACTTTTCTATCATATATCATTGGGGAGTAGAAATAGAATTCTATGGCCCAAGTGGTAAAGTATTACCAATGAATAATGAGTTAAGTAGAGTTGATAATTTAAAGATGATTGGGATGCAAGTTTCTAAGTCATTTTTGTCAGGAGAGTCAGGACCATACGCCAATGCTCAAGTCGGGTTAGCGGTATTGCGGCAAAGATATTTAAATTGGCAATTAAGATTAAGGGAATTAGTTGAACATGGTTGGTTTAAACCCGTTGCTGATTTAGCCGGTTTTTATACTACAAACAGACAAGTATCTGGTGCTTACTATAGTGGTAATAGTCACGGTTTTGTAAAAGCGGCAAAAGAAGATTATTTAAAGAGATTTAGTGTTACTACTTTAAGGGATATAAAGGATAATTATGAATTCAGACAATTAATGTATAGGAAAGAAGCAGAATGGGTAAAACAGGCTTATAAAGAAGACAGGAAATACATCTATCCTAAATTATCTTTTGGTATGATGAACTTGTCCGCTGATCAACAATGGCGGAATTGGATTAAACAACTTAATGATTATTATGATAAAAAAGGTATTCCATTTGTATCTAAAAAAACTTTATATAATATATCTAATTTAGATGGAGAAGCAGAAGCTTCAAATGTTGAAAGGGAGATGGTAGAGGATAAAAATAAAATGTTACGTTATCAACAATTAGGTTTAATAGATACAGATCCTAATAAACCAGGATTACAGATGGGAGAAGGAGCAGAGCCAGGAGCTTTAACTCCATTGCCTGGAGGTGGGGTAGAATTGGGTGGTGGCGAAGCTGAAGGAGGAGAAGGAGAAGGAGTAGAATTACCTGAACCTGGAGAAGAATCTGCAGTAGAATTACTCGGGGAAGAAGTTAAATCGAAAGTTGTAGAAGACGTAAAGTTATTAAAACAATCTAATGAGAAATTAAAAGAAAAATTAAACAAGTGAATATAAAATGTCTAAAAACAATTCGAAATTTGAAAAGCGGAAACTATCACAAGAAAATAAAAAACGAAAAAGAGAATTAAAAAAGAACAATAAAGATAAAGTTTCTGAGTTAGAAACTATATTTAGTTCTTTAAGGGATTTTTTACAATCTGATATGTCTTTAACCATTCCACACGATACCTCAAATAAAGAAAAAATTAAAATATTAACTAAAGCAGTATTGGTATTAAGAAGACAAAAAATAGAGAAGGATAAACAAAAGAAAGAAGAAAATGGCACTGGAATTAAGTGATATAAAACAGATAGTAGAGTTATTCACAAAACCGTTAGCTGATATAACAACAAAACAAACACAATTATTACAAACTAGCAAAGATACAGTTTTTAATATGAATAATACTTTGAGAGAACAAGTTATTATGCAAGAAAATATGAAGAAAGATATAAATGATATAAAAGAGAAATTTAAAAAACAAGATAAAGTTTTTACTGATAACAAAACTACTTTTGAAGATATTCTTTTAGAAATATATAAAATACTTAAAGTGTGGAAAGAAAGGGGCCGAGTTATTAAATGGATTATTTACATACTTATAGTACTTGGAGGTCTTGCTGCAGGATTTAAAGTAGCTTTTGAAATTTTTAAAACTGTTAGACATTTATCTGGGGTTTAGTAATTAATGTATATAAAAAAAATAATTGAATATAAAATCTATAAACAGTTTTTAAAAACTATTGCTGATAATATATCGGAATTGGAAGTATACACAGAACAGGTAGAACAAATAAGACAAGATTCTAAAAAATTAATGTTTAATATTATAATAAATAATGTGAAACCTATAGGGATATAATAATGAAAATTATTATAACAGGTAAAAAAATAACTTTCTTTTTAAGTACTGATATAGAAATAAAAGATAAGGCTATTAAAGAGAAAGAGAAACAGTCCATAGTAGATGCTGTAAAGAAACATATAAAATATGGTTTTAGATGTTTTGTTTTTGATTGTAATAAATTACGAAATAAACCAGCTTCTTTTGTTATTAATACTTTTGTTGAATGCCTACGATTAGTAAAAAAGTTTGACGGTAGGATTATATTGTATAATTTAAGACAAGAATACAGAGAGTTATTAGAAATTATGCAATTAGATTCTTTATTTACTTTTGATGATTAATATATCTTTTTTGTATAATTGGTTGTAGGCATATATGACCCAATACTGATAACATAACTGGATAAGAATCTCCAATGGCGGGTTCATAAAAAGGAACTTTGATACTGAAAGTTCCTTTTTCATTATAGTAGTTGATTAAATCTATATTATCATCTACTACTATATCGGGTTCTATGTTTAATTTTAAACCTTTTGGCAGGATGCCTACTAATAAAGAAGTCAAATTGTGGCTATTTGCTACTTTATCTGCGTAATCAATACCTCCCGCAGACCATAAATATACTTTGTGTTTTTTAGTTTTTAAATATTGAAAAACTTCTTTTACATCTGGGCGAAGTATATCATCTTTTGATATAATGGTCCCATCGATATCGAAAATAATATTCATGGTTTACCCCCAATAGTCTTATATAATTCTTCTTCTGATACTGGATTATTAGAACAGTTAAAACTTCCTCTTACAGTCTGTGGACTGCCTTCTAATGTCGTGAGTTGATTATAAGAACCATCAAAATCTCCTCCTACCGTCTGTGGACTGCCTTCTAATGTGGCGAGTCGGTTATTGTTACAATAAAAACTTCCTCCTACTTTCTGTGGACTGCCTTCTAATGTCGTGAGTTGG
>CAZNER010000109.1:0-5944 GCA_964572065.1 uncultured Candidatus Saccharibacteria bacterium | reverse complement strand
CATTTTAAATCTATTATAAAATCCATCTAACCACGCCATAATTTATTCTCCTATAACACATTCATGTCTATAATACCTGACACAGTTGTATATGATACCAATTCTTCATTATAAACTGTATTTACACCTTCGTTTGATATGTAAACAAATCCATTGTTAAAAGTTGTATTATCTAAAGCCCAAACACTATTATAATTATCAGAATCACCACTTAAAATTCTATGGGTATGAATTTCTGATACTTTTTCAACCATTTCCCATTCTGATATTCCCATTTTATCTGTATGGCTATTCCAATTACCAGAACAAGTTACTTTATATGAATAATAACTATTTATATTTTCAAATGAATACCTTTGCCACCGGCCCCAAACGTAATCATAGAATGGTGTATATGTATTTGTAAGTGAAACTATTGTATCCCATTCATCCATACCATTTGAACCTTTTATTTCTATCCATTTGGGAAAATAAATTTCACTAGAATCAACTACTACAGGCCTTAATCTCACTTGTGAAATTACTTTCTTCTCACGGAAATCATTATATTTATACATCTCCCATTCTTGCAATGAAGCATTTTCGCTGCCATAAGTATCGATTATTTCTAACTTATAATATCTAAATCGTCTGTCATTATCAAAATAAATTGGTTGCCAATTAAGAGTATTATTAAATGTACCTGTATATAATGTTTCCCAATCACTGTCTTCTGCCGTTCTAAAATTAGAATATAACCCTTTAAAAACAAAATTCTTTATCATTCCGCCGGTAGTTGTATGTGCTTTAACTGATAAACATCCCACGTCAGTTCTATCATCGCCAAAATCAATACACACATAACCGCTGGTGCTAGTTGATTGAAAATAATCATTACTCCATACATCAGTATCACTATCTGATAATTTACTTGCGTTCTTCCAACCAACGTGTCCAGAATCATAATGTAAATAACTTGTGGATACTAAATTATCCGCCGAGCGGGCAAAATCTATAATTAAATCTATACCACTCACTACAGTATTAGAATCACTAAACCAACAATCAGTAGAAGTATTATAAGCATTATTAGAAAGCTTATAAGGATCTCCGCCAAAACTACTATAGTGATAATAATTAATACTTGTTAAATCTGAATCATATTGTGTATAATCTATTGTTTGATGATCTATTTGTTCCCAAGGTACAAGAAGATCACTTGTATCAAAACTATATGGATCGGTTACAGTAAACTCTCTTATAATAACCCAATCTATGTCTGTATAAGGTGCGTTTGAGTCTTCCCTACCATAAATTCTAAAATAAGTAGCCCTTGTATCACCATAAACCTGTCTTTCAATAGAATCTTCATAATCGACATAACTATTTCTATTTTTCATTGATTGATGAACCTTATCTGTTGGTTCATAATATGCTATAAAATTTTCTGAGTAACTATCGCTTTCTAATCCTTTCTGATCTCCTGTATAATTTACCCAATCAGAACTGTTTAATACATTACTCCGCCTATCATTACCTCCTTCAATATAATAATCATATCCAAAATTATTTTCCGTTCCATAAAATCTCCATCTGTGTGTTGTATAATCACTACTCCCGCCTGAATTCACATAAATACCTTCTTCTACGATCCAATTAGTTAAACCACTAAGCGGTGTGCCTTGTGCCTCTATATAACCATTAGTATAAATTCTCAATTTAGAATCAGAAATACTACTTACACCACCATAAATCCACTTTGAATCAGCTGCATAAACAACAAATTCAGCTATATTTATATATTGACCATTAGTGTGACAATAAACACGTAAATATCTGGTGGAAACGCTACCAAAATCATCCTGACTATAAGTGATAATTTCACTATCTTCGTCTGTAGTAGTTGTTATTATATTTACAACATTAGTCGTAAATGCATAGTCATCAGCTGTCTGTATATGATAATGTTCTGGCCTATCACCAAAACCAACTCTTTTTATTATTGTTATAAAACCAATACTATATACAGCCCCCAAATCTACTTTCCACCACTCATTAGAATTAGCATTAGTGTGATTATAAGTACCAACATTCCCATCCACAGCATTCTCAGCAGGCACTCCACCATAAGTACTACTTTGAGCACATGTTTTATTTAATGCTAAATTAATATCACTAAAACTAGAATCAAACCCATCTGAAAAAAGAAATCCTATTGAATTTATATCTGATATACCTGAATCAGAAGAATTACCCCAAAAAACATATAAAGTTTTTGTTTCATCTGCTTCTAGTAATGGTATTTTTAACCACACTGTGCCCACTCTATAAGATACAGTCCAAGAAGCTATCCACATATTTAAAACACGTGAGCCATTACCGTATTCGGCTATCCGTAAATCCTTACCGTCCGATCTAGCTAATTCAAAATTAAAATTAGAAGAACTAAAATTTAATTTTACAGGAAGGTCAACTTGGTCTTCCCCACTGATTTCAGATACAGTTATCTCTTTCATATAAATATAATCACTAGTAGATATATCTGATGCATAATCTGACATTAATTATAATCCTCCTAAGTAACAGGTACTTCCCACCAAACTCTTAACATAGATGAGTAATCTCCACCTATAGAAGATGTTCCGGCTGGTAAACTCACTTTTAAATAAAGTGTCTTGCTCTGTCCTGGTTGAATATCTATTAACTTAACATTATCTTGATAATATATAGCATCTACAGTAGGAGAATCTATTGATGAATTTACCCTTCTTAGAGTAAGCCTAAGTTGGTGATATTCTTCGCGCGGAAGAATTGTATTACTAGTTACAACTTTATTCCACGATAAGTCATCATTCCAAACTGAATCATGATCCAATGGAATTACACTACCAAGTATGTGATGATCATAATCTATAGTTTTTATTATCTTCTCTAAAGCATATCCGGTAGGGCTCGTTTCATTCTGTATGTTTTTAACTATCGTGCCTGAATTCCTACCCACAAGTTTTGTATAAAAGTTCCCAGTAGAACCATCGACACAATAAACTATTAAATGATCCTTAGTAGAATATAATTTATTAATAGTATGATTTGAAAAATCCAAGGTCCTATACACCCTTCCATCAATATGTATAAGTTTAATATAAGCACCATCAACTATCCACAAAAAGTCATCGTCGCTTTCGTCACGCATGACCCAAGTAAGTTCGTTATTTATTTCTAAATCTTCTATAGAAGTTTCTAATTCACCATTACTATTTAATTTATATAAAACGTTACTATCTATAAACCAACATCCATAATCATTGGCCGTACATAATCTTCCTGGTTCAGTAACATTTTCATAAGTTGTGGAAATTGTTCCGGAAGAAGTAAGTTTATATATACCGCGCGTACCGGTGGCTCTATTACACCACAAAGAATTTGTACCATCTTTTATTACATCACAACTAGTTATAAAATTACTATCAAGACGTTCTTCATAAAGTCTATTCATACTAGAATCAAAATGGAATAAATAATAACCACCGTTAGAATATCCTATAGAAGCAAGTGCAGACTCACTATACATATAAATCCAAAAATCATCATCAACGCCCATATCTAGATAATAAACGAAAACTTCGCCCATAGAAGTATCACGTAATTTTATATTACTTGAAAGATACCCATCATGACTTAATAAGAAAAGATACATATCACCATAACTACTGTAAGTCCAAGAATGTAAAATTACACACTTACCATCTGTGTTGTTAACATATCCGGCTGTATAATTACCTTGATATTGAGAACTACCAAGATTAACAGAAATTATATAACCACCAGTACCCTCATAAGAGCTGAAGGCTTCAACGTCAGTCTCTACAAAACGATCTTTATAGTAAAAAGCTGCGGTAAAGGTACCTGTTTTTGTAAATTTAAGTTCTCTATAAACATTATAATCTATTGGTTTAGTGTTACTACTTCTTATTTCCAACGTACTAACATAATCATTAGAATCCACTGCTATAATAGACCCAGAAACTGAAGTTTCTGCCATATCTATCTGAGCAAATTTCACAGAATCATTATTAAATATAGGTGTTGTATAAGTTCCAGTAAGAGCATTAGAATATAACCTAAGTCTTCCATCAGCTACTAGAGTTTCAAAAGTTAAAAACCCTTCAGGAGGATCATACGTAAGTGAAGGAAAATTAGCTGTAACATGATCTCCACTGTAATACATTGAAATAGCAGGATAAAATTCATCAGCTAAACCAGAAAATGCTGGATTGGTTCCAGAAACCGGAACACCTGAACCTTGCCACGTGTTATTTTTTGAGAACCAAATTTTACCTTCATCTATATCTAACGCTACACCTATCGTATCACCATTTGTAAAAGTATCACCAAATGCTGAATAACTACCATTATTACCTTTATTACCATCTGCTCTATAAATATAAGCATTTGAGCTTTCACCTAATGCTTGGTCAAGATCAACAGTTTTCTTCGCCGCGCCAACGTGTGTATATGTGGCTCCAGAAACTTTACCTATATAAATTTCCCAATACCATTTTTTACTAAATAACATAGTATCAGAAATTCCTTGTGTTGATCTAACACCGTGGTAAGCACTATGTGTAATTGTAGCCTTATAGTTAGCATCAGAAAGAGTAATAAAGACACTTTTATCATTTGGATTCCAAGTATTACTATAAGCAGTTGTATATGTATTACAATATTTTCCACTTAACCAATTGTTCCCATTAACAACTACATAATCTTCACTTCTAGCGCATACCCAAGGGCCAACTTCGGAATCCGATATAGATATAAGAGAATCCACATCAGTACCTTGTAATTCTAAAAATATATACGCTGTAGCAGGGGATGATCCATCATTAAATACGGGTATTTCTTTAATATAATCGTTGTAGTCTAAATAATCTAAAGTGGTTATAGCAGTTGTAGATTCCAATTCTCCAGTAGTTCCAAAATCAACAATGTCATCGTTGTTTAAGACTTCAAGCCCTACTATTGTGCCAGTTATGGCTGTCCCAGAAACTGTATGGTTCACTCTAATATATCTAGGCGCAGAAAGACCTGGAACTTCAGCATAATAAAACCCACTGCCTAACTGTGTTGTTAAACTTGAATATGAATCTATACTATCGTTTTTATAATAAAAATGTATTCCCGATGCTACGGTGCCAGAATCTGTGGTACTATTAAAATAATAACGTATTTGATACACATTAATTCTATCAACAATGTCGCAATCTATGAATAAATCATGATCGCTAGTGCCTGATATAACAGTACTACCATTACCTGCTAGTATATATTGCATGTCTGTTAAACATATATATGGAGTACCACTAACAGTTACATATCCAGTTTCCAATAAATTAAATTTCATACTACCTCCGTTACACACTTATATCCCAATACGTTAAAAGTCTTGCGGTTCTATTTTCAAAGCCAGATAAATTATCAGGTACAATGGTTCTTACATACACAGATGCGGTATTTCCTGCCGGGACATCTTCATACTTCAAAGGCAAACTAGTGTCTCCTACTTTATAATAGGTTATATTATCCTTAGAGATCTCGATAAATTTACTAGGTTTAACTATCAAATCAGCTGGGTCTGGATTATCTAACATTGATTGTCTGAAATCTGTCTTACAATAATTATAAATCTTAAAATCAGATATTACGCCATCAACACTCCCAGTCTCTATTAAAGTATCAGCTTTTAGATTTAACGATCCTTTCCCGCCCAAAATAAAACTAAAATGTTTGTTGTCATAAACCTGCCAAGTATCCGTAGTTTTAAATGATAAAAAATTATTTATATAAAGTCTGATTGTACTTCTATCATTACTTATTTGAGTACCATTATTAGAAAATACTACCCCAAAATGAAGTAAAGAATCTAATATATCCATACCAAAATCAGTCAATGAATATATGGTTA
>CAZNER010000108.1:0-5973 GCA_964572065.1 uncultured Candidatus Saccharibacteria bacterium | reverse complement strand
ACATCTCTAGAGATACATTCATCTATAGAGCATTTAACATAAACTTCATAGAATTCATCCACAACTTCTTTACCCTTTTCTCTTGTTATCTTATAGGGACTAACAAAGGAACATAATACTGCAATTCCATTGTCATTTAATATCTTTGAAAACATTATTATGTATTCTAAATGTTTTAGTCTCCCTTCCTTCGAGAAATCTTTGTTATTAACAAATTCTCTAACAGTATCTCCATCTAACAGAACAACTTTATTTCCATTAGACTCCATTTTTTCTTTTAGTTTCTTGGCTATTGTAGTTTTACCTGATGAAGGTAATCCAGTAAACCATAATGTAAATCCCTTTTTCATTTTATTTTCCTACTTTAAATAATCTTGCAAACAAATAATCAAAACCAAAATATTCTATGGTATTTATTATATTCCAGCCTATACTTGTTCCTACAGCAAAAGGTATATTATTAGTAATAATCCACATAAATAATATTTGTGTTGTTATAACTAAAGCTCTATATGCTATGGACTTCTTAACTAATAAACCTAATTTTACTTTTCTTAGTTTCATAGATTCTTTATAAATCTCCTATATTCAGGAGACATTGCCTTGATTTCTTTAAAACCTAGTTTCTCATATAATCTGATTAAACCAGTTCTTTTCTTATATACAGCAACATAAACTTTTGTACAATCAAAAGCTTCACATAGTTTTATTCTCTTTAATACTAACTCTCTACAGACTCCCTCTCCTTTAAATTCTGGGTGTCTAATAAGTCCTACTAACTTACCAACTCTCTCCTCACCTTCTTTATCTATTTGCACTGATGCATAAGCCATAGGAAATCTATCCTCACTTGTAGCTCTCAATGTAAAGGTATAATTAGTTGGTCCTATTGTATATTTCATTTTCCTAATAATATTATTAACATAGCCATAACAATTTTATCTATAATCCATAAAGCTATTAATATCCACAATTTTTTATCAACTGAATCTATATCTTCTTGTAAATCGTCAACATCTTCAGCGATGTTATTTAAGTCTCCATTAGTATCCGTATCCATAACCGTAACCCCATCCTGTCATCTCAGGTTCTCCACTAGCTAAAAAGGTTATAAGTAATAAAGTGATTATTGTAATTGTTATTGCTATTATTTGTCTCTTAGTAATTTTTACCATGTTTATATGGTCTCCCTTCATTTATCTTCATCTTTCTTTTGATTTCTTTTTCAATATCCAATTCAAGATAACCACATAAATCTCCTAATCTTATATAGCTATCAGCTATCTCTTCTTTGAAATTCTCTGTATCACCGTGTCTATCGGCTTCACAAGCTTCAGCTAATTCTGTAACTATAAGCATAAGACATTCTGATATATTTCTATTATCATCCCAGAAACCTTTGTCTTTAGCTATCTTATGACTCTTTTTTGATAATTCATTTATTTCCATGTTTCTTTCTGTAATTCTTCTTTAACATTAGGATACCATTCTAATAGTAATTCTACTATATTACTCATTCTATCTTGATTATCAATATCCTTTTTATATTCATATTCACTTTGTATTAATTCCAATTCATGTATAGCTCTTAGTATATGTCTCTCAATTTCTAATTCGTCCATATATTTCCTCCTTTGTCCCACCAAGTATGATTACACTTTTTACATTTCTTCATTTGTATTTCCTTTAATTCCCATTTACCATTAGCCCTTTGTTTCCATACTCTTTTAAATTTATTAATGTTTTCTATTTCTATAGAATTACATTTAGGGCATTTCTTTTTTAATGTGAACCAATCAAATTTCTTTTTCCTTTTAGTTCTTTCTGGCATTATTTCTTCTTAAATTTACCAAGATATGCTAAGATACCCCAAGCTACATCTAAGACTACAGTAGCTATTAGTATATTATAATCAACTGATATGTCTCCACTAAGAAGACAAATTAAACCATATATTAAGGTAATCATTCTTTACTTTCCTCATTTATTTTTTCCTTAAAAAATCCACAATTCTCACATGATATTAAATATCCAACTATATAATTATCACATATATAGAAGAAATTTCTTATATATTTGTAACCACATTTTGGACATATTGATCCAACAACATCCAATTCGTATCTAACTGATCTTTCTTCTATACTCAAAGGAATCTACCACCAAATAATCCTCCACTACCCATTTTCATTCTTGAATAGAAATATGATCCTACTACTAAACCAAAGACTATTGCAAGTACTTCCCACATTCTAAGTACTTGTATTGGTGTTAAAGGTATCTTAATTAATATAACAGCAGTTAATAAAAAAAATCCAATTACAACCCAAAAAGTTAGAATTCCTCTTACTGTACCTTTAGGCCAACCAAAAGGTTCATATTCTGGACCAGTTTCTTTAGTTTCTAATTCAATTGATTTTTGAAATATTGGGCATATTCCAGTTCCAATATTTAAATTTCTATTTATAGTTTTATCAGGTAAATTCTTAGCAATAGTTGCAGTTTTTTCTAAAGTTTTAATTCTCTGTTTTTGTTTATTTTCTCTTATTTTATCTAACCTTTCTATATCTTGGAGTAATTCCTCTTTTCTAGCTTTTCTTTTAGCCTTTACTCTATCAAATAATGGCATTTATTTTTCATATATATTACATTAGAGAGTTGACGAGAGTTTAAGCCCTCGTCATTTTTGCTCCACATTTTGGACAAGATTTTGTATTACAAGGTTCAGCCCATGTATGAGCCATAGTGTAACCACATGATGGGCATTTACAATTTCCACCTGGTCCACTACCAGGTTTATCCCCTTGAGGATTTCTATTTCCTCCTCTACCTGGAGCTACAAACCTTCTTTGTCCTCTTCTTGGTCTCATTCTATATCACTCCTATTATCTTTGATATTAAATTTTCTTAACATTAGTTGCTTTTGGACCTTTATCGGTATCTTCTGTTGTATATTCAACCTGATCATCATCATTTAGAAATATATTATCTTCTATATCATTTTTATGAACAAAGATATCTTTTCCGTCTTCACCAACTATAAATCCGAAGCCTTTACGAGAGTTAAACCATTTTACTTTTCCTTTCATAATTATTACCTTCTTTTGTTATTACATCTTACAAACATATTTACACACTTCTTAGTATCTTAAAGGCTTCTTTTAAAACTTTTAAAACATTAATGTTGCATGGTAAACTTCTATATTCAAACCCATGTATCTTAGGTTCCCATTCACCTTTTATTCTTTGGGATTCTAGGATTTCGTTCTCAAATAATTCATCCATCTTCTCAACTATTTTCTCTATTGGTAAATCTATTACCTTACCAGTCTTTGAGTCTCTTGATGAAAAATGTACATGCATTCCTGATGTTAATTTATAACATGTTTCTCCTTCTGGAAATATACCTAAATGATGAGATTCTACTTTCTTATCTTTAGAGTAAATATTCTGAGTTAAATCCTCAAAACTATATATTTTATATCTCTCAGCTATATCATCTATCCAAGACTTATCTCCATAAGCGAATGACCAATCATGTAATTCCATATCAAATTTATTGGCTCTTAGTTTGTATTGCCATTCTTCTTGAGCTAATGTAGTCAATACTGGATAAAGTCTATCACTAGGTAAACTTCTTATCTCTACTAAGAAACCCATTTCATCATATGGAAAGCCATATAATTTAGGTTCCTTAAGTGTATCTGTCTTTATATCATTTAAGAACAGTTCTTTTTCTATTCCTATTTCTCTAATTTCGTTCATTATAATCGATATTTATTCAATAAACTTCCAGCAAATTTTTGAAGATAATAATGTTTATCACAAAATCTATGATGGTGATTTATTCTCTTTCCACAAATTAGACATCTTCCATTGTAGTTTTTTCTTTCTTCCATTTTTGATATTCCTCATTATTCTTCTCAAATTTCTCGTACATATCTAATACGAATTTCTTTAAAGTCAAATGACTTATATCCTTTGGCATATCCACTTTCCTATTTATCCATATAGGAACTTTTCTTAATTCTTCTAAATCTGATCCAGCGTAGTGTCCTCCACCACCACCTTCTCCTAAATCTTCTCCGTGGTCACCAAAGATTATTATTACTTCCTTGTTATCACAAATATTCTTAAGACCTCTTAATCTACTAGTAAAATCATCTATACCTAATTTATACCAAGCGTGATTCTCTTCTATTGTTTGTCTCTTCATTAATCTATCACAATTAACTACACATGGTAATTCCTTTGGTCCATAACAATCTATACCCCAAGGTCCATGTGTTAACCAACAATGATAAAATACAAAATCCCACCAATCATCAGTTACTGCTGACCATTTTCTTCCGACGTACTCAAGCACATCATCATCGTTATTAGATACAGCGTTCCAATTAATAGGTGGTAAAAAAGTAAACTTGTCCCTTCTAGAAGGAGGTCTCCACTTGGGTCCATTGCCAATAAGCCTACTAATAGTGACACTTCTATCAAAATGGTCAAATAGAACATCTTCACAGGCTTCCTTGGGAAGCTCTTTGGTAAATGCATTTATTAAACCTTGTCCTGTCATTCCAGTTACAGATGGGGGTTGCCCCGTAAATACACTTGCTAATACAGGTGCAGTAAATGTTTCTACCGCATCAAAGCTACTCCATGTCTCTTCAGGAAATATTCCTTTGAGATATTTGGTAGCAAAATCAAATCTTAAACTATCTGCTAATATTAATATCATTCTAAATCTCTTATAGATGTTGTTAACTCTTTCATACGTTTATGTTGCTCTCTCAATTTTTTATTTTGTTGTTTTATTTTTTTATCGAATTTATCGAAGTTCTTATTTTGGTTATTCATATATTCAATTGCATGTTCCGTACAAAAACTATAACCACAACATATTACGTCTGCATTGTTATCTACATCTTCACTTAAACATTTTATACATTTCATTTCTCTTCCTCTATCCACTCGTTATCGTCATCAGTTACATACTCATCAAAATGTGAGTTTAAATAATGTTGTTTATATAATTGAAATAACACACAATTATCTTCTCCAACACATTCAAAGGCTTGAATTAAGCCTCCACCCTTTATTGTATTTGTCTTTATACTTAAGACACATTGATAACCATCCTCACATTTATTCTTAAAGTTACATTCATTTATCATAATACTACATACCCTATCTTAACTAATATCAACCATATAAAACTCATTACTATTAATGTTAATAGATATATAGTGTATCTCCAGAATTTATATATTCTATTCTTTGAGTATGTTAGACTTTTACCTTTACTTATATCCTTACTTCTAAAGTGGCTCCATAAAGGTAACTTCTCTTTATTTCTTATATATTTCATTTCTAATAGACTATAGTTAAATTGCACCATAGCTATAGTAGTTATTGGTATATACATATATACATATCCTAACAATATACATATTATTGCTATTGGCATTAATGTTAAAAACGTATAGAACCCACCAGCTAGACTAATAAGTTTTTTACTCTTAACATCTCCATAATATCTCATATAGAAAGTTTTATTTTTGAAATCTGGGTATATCTTTATATCCGTAGCTCCTTGTCTATATGCTTCTAGACTATGCATATATTCATGATAACAAAAACTATCAAACCATTGCCATATGAGTACTAATAATATTATTATAATTGATAATATAAGAAACATTATATCCTCCTATCTTTGACCGCATCCGCCTTTACCTAATACAACATCCTCATTAGTTGTTATTCCAGCATCTATATCCATTATCCAAGTTTCATCGCTATTACACTTTGGGCATGTGATTCCAAATAAATCTGATACTTCTTCTATTTCAATGTTGTATTCCTTCTCACACTTATCACACAATATTTTAGCCTTTATCATTTATTCATCAACTCTAATTGTTCTATGTGTTTTTCTATTATACCCATATGCTCGACTAATAATTTTCTATGTTT
>CAZNER010000107.1:0-6161 GCA_964572065.1 uncultured Candidatus Saccharibacteria bacterium | reverse complement strand
TTATAATAACCATCTCCTGCTGCAGGAACGACTAAATAACCACCATATAAATTAAAAAATGTATTTGATCCTAATTCAACATTTACAGTTCTAGGAACTATTTCCATTGATATGGTATCTCTTCTAGCATCTGCCCAAGTAATATATCCTTCGTGTAAATATACTTTATTTTGTAATGCACATATATCAAAATAAATATATTCAATCATGCTTGTTGAATCTGTAGTATGAACTAGTTCAAATAAATTTCCTTGTCCTCTTTGAACTGAACCCATTTCAATTAAATCACTTGCTCCTGTGAAATATGTAACTGTTCCAAATGGTCGAGATGATTGATGAACCCAAGGTTTATTTGCTATATCAAGAGGCTGAACTTGTTTTTGAACTACGATATATTGAATTGCTTCTGTAGAAGTTAATTCATGAGTACCATCATTTATAGAAATCTTATTTGATGATATTAAAGAAAGAAGATCACTTGATGAAGCAATTTCATATAGTTGTTTTTCAATTACAAGATCTTTTGTTTCATTTGGTGTTAATGTAATCCCCAAATCATTTATTGTCAAAATTGAACTTGTATTATTTTTAGCATTTATTATCATACTATAATTGCTCCCCCATAAAAATCTAATGATTGTAAAAATAAGTAGCCCTGTGATAACGGGTTTTTAAATGCTTCATTAAGTACATCTTCTGAAAAATATGTATTAAAAGAAACATTAGTTGATTTATGAACTAACGATATTACTTCACTTTTTTCATCATTAAATGCAGTTTGATCTTTATATATCAAAACAGTTATAGTTGCTATATTTGGCTGAGAATATATCATAACAATATCTTTTATCACTATATACGCTTCTTGTAGTGTTATTCCATTTTCAAATGTTATTGTTGCTTGTAGTGCCATTAATATTCTCCTTATTTAATAAATTCAACCATAACCCAAGATTCATCTTCAATTAAATCAGCGTCACCTGAATCTCCTACTTGATCAGCCATTATTTCAAAATAATCATTTGCAGATAATGATAATAAACATGATGCATTATTATTACCATAACTATTACTATTATTTCTTGTATATGAATATGATAATCCAATTGTTTGATATGTAGAACCGTTTATTCTTATTCTTGTTCTTATATTCTTTCTTGAGTTATCTCCACTATAATTAACTGAGTATGTTATTTTATATAAACCGCTATTCAATACATATATTCTTGATGTATTTGATGAAGTTGAATGTGTATAATAATCTGAATCTTTATATGTTTCATTTGTCCAATCTATTCTTATTGGAGTTGTGTTATTTATATTATAATTATCTTCATTTACACACTGAATAACTTTTGGAGTATATGATCCTTCAGTTACTGTAATTGTTACTTTTGAAGTTGAATCAGCAGTTACATTTATATTTGTTCCTTCAAAATTTATTGCATCTGAATTTGCTACAACTAATGAATCATCTTTATAAATATTTGGAGCTGCTCCACTTCCTGGTTCTCCCTTATCTCCTTTATCTCCTTTATCACCTTTTGATCCTTTTAATTTAAATATTCCAAATACAGTAGGAGGATAAGAAGCAACTGGAGTAGTTGTAGATCTAAGTTGAAGGGAAATGAAATCATCAGCATTTAATTCTGCAATAAAAATATCAGTAATATGATGTATTTCATTTTGATATGAATTTAAAAACCCTTCACTTGAAGGAATTGTAGTTGTATCATTTTTTTGAACTCTAGCTTCACTTCTCCTTGTTGTTCCACTAGATATCATTTGAGATTTATAATAAATACAATAAATACCATCTTCTTTAACATATATTCTTTCAGTATTTATATCATCATGGTATATTACAGATGGATAATTTTCGACATCTGTTTGATCAAATGTAATATCTGTAAATGTTGTAGTACAATTATATACTGTAGTTCTTCTAGCTTCAACAGAAGGTAACTCTATAGGAACTCCTGAAATATTTATTGTTACAGAAGAAGTTGAATCAGCAGTAATATCAACTCCTCCTGTGAAATTTAAAGTTCTTGCATATTCAACAATTTGAACATTTTCATCTTTTATTTCAACAGTTCCTCCTGGAGGTCCAGGTGAACCAGCAACTCCTTCCATTTTTGAAATTATCATTGTTGCTTGCTCAATAATATATTCTGCTGAAGAAGACGCCATAACTTGGAGTGTTATAAAATCATTTTCACTTAAATTTGCATAAAAAACATTTGCACAAACTCCTTGAAAATCATTTACATCTCCTTGTTCTCCAGCAAATCTTTCACTTCCATTTATTACTAAAGTATCATTTAATGAAACTCTTGCATCAACTTGGTCATCAAAATCAAAGTGATATCCTATTTGATATAACCCATCTTCTTTTATTAATATTCTATCTTTATTTGAATCATCGTGTTCTATAATATTTGGATTTGTTTCTATATCAGTTTGATCAAAATAAAAATCTGTCCAAGATAATGGAATATCTGAATATTGTGTTGAACGTCTTATTTGTACTACAGATGATGATGTTGGAGAATTTCCCCACATTATTATTCCATCTTTTATTCTTAAAAAATTATCACCTGTTGTAGGTAATGTTGGAACTCCATTAATATCATCTAAAGAATTAATAGTTGGTGGAGTTATTATCCATGTATTTGTCCCGTCATCACATTGTAATACATTATCTCCAATAGTAGGTTTTGTAGGAACATCTAAATGATCATCAAGACTATGAGGTGGTATTTCTTCTAAATCTTCCCATTCAGTTTGTATTGTAACATGTTTTATTCCATTAGAAATACTTAAATCCTGTGTACCATCATTAACTGTAAAGTTTCCATTTGCTACATTAGTTAAAACATTATCTGAATTAGAAACTTCTTCTTTTGTAAATATTTCTAAAAGATTTAAACTTGCGGATGAATCTATTTGTATCCCAAGATCTTCTATAAATATATCAATTGGTGTATTATTTTTTAAAATAATAAAAGATAACGACACAAGATTCTCCTTTGATAATTCAAAATGTAAATTATGAGGATAAATATATTATCCTCATAATTTCCAAATTTTTATTTTCGATATGCTAATTCAACAATTACTACAGGATCTGAAACATTCGATGAATTTTCACAATATGATTGTAAGAAATCGTCAGCGTTAATTGAAACCATTGGTTCAGTTCCACCACCTGTTGCTGCATTAATACTTAATGTTGCAATGTTTGTAACTGCATCATTCTTTCTAATATGTAAATCAGCTGTTCCTGAAGAATCAAATTGTCCAGTAATTTTAGTAATTACCATATCTTCGTCCATTCGATATCCTGAATTATTTGAAGGAAGAACTCCAACTCCAAAGTTCAAGAATTGATTTCTTGTATTTCCTCTACGTCCAAATGTTACATATTGTCTTGTAACAGAGATAAACATTGATGCTGTTGAATCATATAAGTAAAGTCTTCCATCAATATTAGCAAGATCTCCATCATTAAGATTTGTTGTTGGAGAACTTGAAAGTTCAGTAATATTAATTGGAGAACTTGTTGATGAAGAAGCATCAAATGTTACAGGTCCCCTTGTATTATTAATATTAATATTGGAACCTTTATCATAAGCTTGTTGTAAAGTTCCTCCAAGTAAATCAACATCTGCAATTTTTATCCACTCATTTTGGATAGAATTCACATATGTATACATTGCAGATTTGCCATCTCCATCATCGGTGAGAATAATAGCATCGCCTTCTTCTGGAGTTTTATTTAATACCCATGATCCTGATTCAAATTCATAAATATCTTCAGATGTAGAATCAAGGTTAATAACTCTATCACCTTCTGAAGGAGCTCCTTGATCAACCCATGACGAACTTACATATTTATAAAGATGATCATCATCGGTATCAATATAAAAATCACCTTCTGTTGGAGAACTTGGTGGAGTTGCTGAGAATTCAAGAATTCTACAAATAGCAGGGTCTAACCAATGAAATGCTCCAAAGTCTGGTTTATCAGTAATATTATCCCAATGAACACTTGATTGACCTGAAGTTTGTAATTGAGTTTTTGTATAAAAATTTTCAGTTAAATAATAAATATGCACAATTGCTAAAAACTCAACTCCATCTGCAGAACTTAAATCACTTGATCCGTCATTAATAACTAAAGTTCCTGCAGTAACAAGATCTCTTAAATCATCACTATCTGCAATCTCTGTATAATCAAATAACTCATGAAAATCAATCTGAGAAGTTGCATCAATTGATATACCAAGATCTTCTATTGTTACTGGACTTGCTCCATTATTTTTAATAATACATGTCCACATTTCAGCCATAATATCTTTCCTCCATAATAATTTAAATAACTTTTTTATAATAAAAGAATATTCGGAGGTTCACTATACAATAGATATTCATTATATTCTTTGTATTTTGTTCTTAATTATAGATGAGTTTATTATATATATTATTAATAAATAGGAGAAACCAAATTAACTTTTAAATGGAGGAAATTATGACAAAAGAACTTATTATAAATGATGAAACAAAAAAAGCAGAAATTGCAAGATTGGAAAGTTTCACTAATCGAAAAATAACCACTAAAGAATATGATGAATATATGACAATATTCACCCATTCATTAAATGACGAAGAACTTAAAGTATTTCAATCTGCTGCTTTAGATATTGATAATGGAATTATAACTGAGGAATGTGCAATAGAAATGATTGAAAACATGGAACCTTTTATAGAGTCTATAATGAAGAAAACTATTATAGCTCTTCAGGTATCAGGATTAATTGGGGATGTATCTGAATTGATTGAACATATGATGGAATAATTATAATGGATTATCTTTTCTCATAAGGAAAGATAATCCATTTTTTTGGATCAATTTCTTTATATTTTATATCTACTTTATAATCAGGATTTTTAGAATATACTACAGCAGTATATGCATGAATTTTTTTATCTTTAAAATATTCTTTTATTTTTGTAAGAGTTTTCCCTGTATCTACTAAATCATCAATAACTAAAACTGAACTATCACTTATATTATTAGGAGTTTGTGTAACAAAAAGTTTATGTCTTCTTTGAGGAATTTCCATAACATCATTATATGAACTTACTCCTAATACTTGAACTTTTGGATTATCATTATGATGACTTATTATAAGACCAGGAAGGAAACCACCTCTTGATATTGCAATAATTGGAAGGTTATTTAATTCTCTATATTTAATTAAATTTGCTAAACTATAACATGATTTTATGTACTCATCCCATTCTATTTTTAAAACTTCGCTATTCATTATTCACCTTTTAGATTATTTATTAGTTAACGTTTTAAGTTTCGCCTTTTCTTTTCTTAATGTCATTTCTAATGTAACTTTTTCATTTTTATCTTCACATTTATTCACTTTATTTTCAAGCTCATTTATTTTAGTTTGTAATCTTTTTATCTTAACATTGAATAATATTCCTTTATCATCACCTTCACTAATAACTTGAGGACTAGATTTTTTAATAACTTTAAATGATGCATAATCTTTCAATAGTTTTTTATATTCACTTGTTGAAACCATACTACATTACCTCCAAGCAATTTCTAGATTTAAAATTGGATAATCAATTTGTCCAGAAATCACATCAGCATAAACTCTTAAATAATCATCTTTGTTAATATTAACTGACAGACTATCGTCTATTTCAAATGTAGAACCTGACAAAGAAATTGTAATTATATCAGCTCCTGTAATTGAAGATCTTATTCTAAATATGCAATTTGTTGTAACATTTTGTGTTGAAACACTAACACATGTAATTAATCCATTTCTTGGAATTATAATACCATTTGTTAGAGTATTAACATTTCCTGAAACTTTCATCCACATTGATCTATTAATATTTTTATGATCTATTCCATATTGAAATGTTTCTCTATTAGCACTTATAAACATTGATCTTGATTGATCATAAAATAATAGAACTCCTGTTGTAGGATCTTGTTTAAATTGTTGACTACTTCCAGGAATTGTATCACGTAACATTAAATTTTATCCTTTTTGAATTAATTGCTCTTTCAACATCCATATCAAAATCTTTAGTATAAAATAAAGGTTTAAATATAGAGAAGCATA
>CAZNER010000106.1:0-6198 GCA_964572065.1 uncultured Candidatus Saccharibacteria bacterium | reverse complement strand
AGCTAATAAAATTCTCAATATGATAATTTTAGATTTATATAAAATTTTATTAATTACTTTGTGAGAAAAGAAAATATACTTCATCATATTGGAAACACACCTTTGGTGAAGTTAAATAAAATTATTAAAAAGAAGAATGTGGAAATCTGGCTTAAGTTAGAAGGCTTTAACCCAAGTGGTTCTATTAAGGATAGAGTTGCATTAAACATAATAAGAGCAGCAGAAAGGAAGGGAGAGTTAACAAAAAGTAAAGAAATACTTGAAGTAACAAGTGGGAACATGGGAATAAGTCTATCATTTATTGGAGCTGTTCTTGGTTATAAAGTTACTATTGTAATGCCTGAAGATGCAAGTGAAGAAAGAAAGAAGTTAATAAAAATAATGGGTGCAAATTTGATATTAACTAAATCTTGTAAAGGAGAAATGGGCGCTAGAAAAAGAGCAATTAAGATTTGTAAGGAAAATAAAGATAAATATTGGTTCGCTGACCAGTTTTCAAATAAGAATAATCCGAATATTCACTTTATTCAAACTGCAAGGGAAATTATTCATGATCTTCCAGATGTATCTCATATTTTTACGGCTATTGGAACAGGTGGAACCTTTTTAGGACTTTTAAATGCTTTTAAAAAGTATTCTGTTAATATTATAGGTATTCAACCCGACAAAAAGGATAACATAGATGGACTTGTTAATTTCAAAGAGGAGGAAGTATCACCTTTATTGGAAGAAAAAAATCTAGCTGGTATTGTTTATGTTAAAAGGAAAGATGCAATAAAGACAGTTAAAAAAGTTGTAAGAGGAGAGGGATTGTTTATTGGAATAAGTACTGGAGCAGCAGTTTATAAGGCTATAGAAACTGCAGAAAAAATAAAAGATGGAAAATTAGTTGTAATATCACCTGACCGAATAGAAAAATATTTTAGTACAGATTTGTTTTTGGAATAATTTTTAATTCTAGTATAAAATAAAGGATAAATTTAAATGTATTTATTATGCTAAAACTCTACCATACATATAAAAAGAAACTTATTCCATATGAGCCTATAAAGAAAGGAAAGGTTGGTATGTATAACTGCGGACCGACAGTATATGATTATGTAACAATTGGAAATTTACGGGCATATGTTTTTGAAGATTTACTTAGAAGATCATTTGAATATTTGGGATATAAAGTTACTCAGGTAATGAATATAACAGATGTTGGGCATTTAACACTTTCTGATTTACAGAAAGAGATGATAAAGAAAACAGGTAAGAAAATAGAAATTACTGATACAGAGGATGGTCTTGATCGTATGGAAAAAGCAGCAAAACGAGAAGGTATAACAGTTTGGGATGTTGCCCAGAAATATATAAATTCTACATTTGGGAAAGATTATGATAAGAATAATAAAAATTATCCTAGCAGTAGTTTTGGAAAACTTAATATATTGAAGCCTCATCATCTACCTAGAGCTACTGAATATGTTAAAGAACAAATAGATTTAATAAAGAAGTTAGAAGAAAAAGGATATACATATAAAACAAAAGAAGCTGTTTATTTTGATATTAAGAAATTTTCCAAATATGAAGATTTGACAGGGCAGAGTTTTGAAGATATGCAGGCTGGGGAAAGAGCTTATAAAGATGATCCTGATAGAAAACATCAAGCTGATTTTCGTCTTTGGCAGTTAAATCAGCCGAAACATGAGATGCAGTGGGATAGCCCGTGGGGTAAAGGATATCCCGGTTGGCATATAGAGTGCAGCGCGATGAGCAGAGAATTTCTTGGGCAACCTTTTGATATACATACTGGAGGAGAGGATCATATTAAGGTTCATCATCCATCTGAGATGGCTCAATCTGAATCAGCTTTTGGCAAACCTATGGCAAATTACTGGATGCATAATGCTTTTTTAACTGTTGATGGAGGAAGAATGGGTAAAAGTCTTGGTAATGCTTATACTTTAGCAGATATTGAGAAGAAAGGTTTTGATCCTTTAGATTTAAAATATTTTTATTTGCAGGCACATTATAGAACTAAACAAAATTTTTCATGGAAAAATTTGGAAAGTGCTAGAAATGCGAGGGAAAAGTTAATTAATGAGATTAAAGGATTATTAATCAATACTAGACAAGAAGCGGAAAGCGATAAGCGGATGTTTAACGATTATGAAATGATGAGTAAAAACTCTAAAAAGAAGGGGATACTTGTAGAATGGAAACAAAGGTTTATTAAAGCACTTGAAAATGATATAAATATTCCTAAAGCTATTGCGGTAATGTGGGACTTAGTAAAATCTGATGAAGATGATATTAAAAAATATTATACAATATTGGATTTTGATAGAGTTTTTGGTTTAAGATTAAAATTTATTAAGAGAGGTAAAGATAAAATTAGTGATAAGATTAAAAAGAAAATCGAAGAATTGATAAAGAAAAGAGAAGATGCAAGAAAAAATAAAGATTGGAAAAGAGCTGATGATTTGAGAGATGAATTAAAAAAGAGGTATAATGTTATAGTTGAAGATAGGAAAGGAATTACAAAATGGGAATTAAAAGATTCGTTTTATGATATTTAAAGAAAACATAGATAATAATATATTATATTTTTTTATAAAATGTCTGAAACAACTAAAATAGCTGGTCCTGGATTTGAGAATAGAAATATAGCTTTAGATGACCAAAGGTCTTTGAATTTAAATTGGGATTCAGTTGTAGAAACTGGGAATACTACAGAAGCTTTGAGACGACTTTTTCAATTGATTAAATTAGAGATAGAAATTTTGCCACATGATATGTATAAAGGTGAAGTAACGGTAGAAATTAAACGAAGGCATTTAGATAATTTACCATATGTATTCTATGATGGAAATTTCAATCTATTATATATTCCAGATAATTTAGCTCAGTCTTTTACAAATGGTAGATGTTATGCTTCTTCTAGTGGTAGTTTTAGATTAACTATTCCAAATGAAGGAATTCATGAGTTAAGGGTGGGATTCATACAGATATTTGGTTTAAGAAATGATTCTACTAAGAGGACATATCTCCTTAAACTAAGTAAACAGTTAGGCACCGGAAATGCCGATTTATTAGCTTCTACTGATTATTGTTTTATCGAATTTATATTTGAAATTTATGCTGATAATGGAGTTGTTCGTATGCGTGATATACAGATACATGAAAATACAGCATTAAGAAATACAAGTGAGCAGTGAACAAGTGAAAACACTGCAGAATTAAAGTGATAAAAAACTTAATAAATTATAACGAGTGCTGAGTTTTTCAGAATAAAAGGTGGCACCGCCTGATTAAAGGGTCCTTTCTTAAGTACTATAATTATGGTATTTAGATAAGGACCTTTTATTTTTATTGATTTTAAAATAAAATATTTAATATATAATTTTAAAGTATTATCATGAAAAGAATATTATCAAAACAGTGCAAAAAGAAAATTGGCGAGAAAGTTCTGGTTAAAGGATGGATGAATCAGCTGAGAGAATTAGGAAAGATTAATTTTTTAATACTTCGTGATAGAAAAGGATATATACAAATTGTAATTGAAGATCAAAAGGAATTAAAGAAGATCAAAGATATGCAGGTAGGTACAGTTTTGGAGATTACTGGAAAAGTGCAAAAATCAGGGCAGACTGATTTAGGTATTGAGATAATAGAACCGAAGATTACTATTATTACACCAGTAAAGTATATACCACCTGTCGAATATAACAAAGAAGATATTTTTGCAAATTTTGATACTATATTAGATTACCGTCCTATTACAATTAGAAATAGAAAACTTCAAGCGGTTTTTAAGGTTCAAGCAACAATCTTAAAAGCATTTAGAGAAAGTCTAAGAAAGCAGGATTTTATTGAATTTAGAAACCCTGTTTTAATGGAAGCTGCATCAGAAAGCGGTGCTGATGTGTTTGAGGTTAAGTATTTCAATAAAAAAGCATATCTTTGCCAGAGCCCTCAAATATACAAACAGATTATGATAGGAGCTTTTGAAAGAGTATTTACAATTACACCAGTATTTAGAGCAGAGAAACATCACACATCAAGGCATTTGACTGAGTTGACACATATGGATGCGGAAATGGCCTTTGTTAACGATTATCATCAGGTTTTTAAAGTATGTGAAAAGGTAGTTAATGATGTTTTTGGCGCAATTAAAAAGGAAAATGAGAAAGAATTAGAATTAAATAAAGCAGAATTACCTGAAATTCCCAAAGATGGGATACCGGAGATTAAGATTAAAGAAGTCTTGAAAATTATTGAGAAGAAGACGGGTAAAACATCAAAAAGGAAATTAGATTTGGATCCAGAAGATGAAAGAGAGATTTGCAAAATAATAAAAGAAGAATATGGAAGTGATCTTGTTTGGGTTACACATTTCTATAAAGATAAAAACTTCTATACATGGAATGATAAGGATAATACTGATGAATCCTTAAGTTATGATTTATTGTGCCGCGGTATAGAATGGCTTTCTGGAACTGTGAGAATTGAAAAGTATGACAAACTTGTTGAAAATATGAAAAAACTTAATCTAAAAGAGGAAAAATATAAAGGTTATCTTCAAGCATTTAAATATGGTATGCCTCCAGAAGCTGGTTTTTCATTTGGACTGGAAAGAATGACTCAAAAAATATTTAATTTTAAAAATGTCAGGGAAGCAACATTATTTCCTAGAGATGTAGAGAGATTGTCACCATAAATTTGCTTTTAAATTTATTGAATTATATACTATTTCAAGTTAACTTTTAAAATTTAATAAGATGCAAAATAATACACAAGGTGCTCCAGTTCCACTAGCACAAGATAAAGAAGTTCAAAGTAATAATCAATCACAAGCTTCTAATGTTAATACTCAGTCTCAGAAGCAGAATATCCAAAACCAACAATCACAAAAGAGTACTCAACAGGCTGCGGCTCCAAATGTTCAACCTAAAAGAGATCCAACTGTTTTAGATCCACCGGAAAAAACAAAAGGCAGGAAAAGAGGTTTGATGTGTGCATGTTGTTGCAGCATTATAGCTCTAATAATATTAGCAATAGGAGGACTTGGTGTTTATGCATATTATACAGATACAGAAATACCTATAATTTCAAATATAGTTGATAAGATTACAGAGCTAATAGCTGATCCAAAAACTGAAGCATCTAAAGCAACCGAAAAAGCAGCATCAACTCTAATAGGAAATTTGATGCCCTTTATGATGAAAGATGAAAGTTTAGCTTCATCTTTTACAGAGAATGCTATATCTGAAGAGTATATTAATGAATTTATAGAAGATTATGAATCTGTTGATAGCTTGAAGTATAGTATAGATTTTGAAATTACTCCTTTAACAGAGGTTTCAGAGTATGATAGTTTTGCTATGACATTAGATGGAGCTATGGATTTTACTGAAGTGGGAGGTGAAAAGATGGAGACCTCTTTTATTATTGATACCGATTATGAAGATACTGATATGGATATAGAAGGTGATTGTAGAATTATTGGAGAAGATGCATATGTAAGATTCACTTCTCTATCTTCAATGTTAGATATATATTTGGGTTCATTTAGCGAAAAATGGATCTATATTGAACCAAGTGATGTAGAAGATGTAGATGAGATGTTTGGGGGAGCAGAAGAGGAAGATGAGAATTTTGCTTATAAAACAGAAGAAGATGAGATAACCGAAGAAGATATAGATAAATTAATGGAATTTGTAACAGATGATGTAGTTGTTAAAAATGCTGAAATTCTTGATAATGAAGATGTAGAAGGAAATAACTGCGAGTGTGTAAAAATGCATTGGAATCAAGAAGAAATGAAGGATTTATTAATTAGATATAATGAGATATATGAAGAGGAATATACTGAAGAGGAAATTAATGAGATTGTTGAAGATCTTGAAAATATGGAGCTAGTTGTTTGTCTTGGCAAAGATAGTGAAAAAGTACATAAGATTAGAGTGTATATTGAAGAGACCGATGTAACTTATGATATAGTTATTGAATTATGGGATTATAATGTTGATGTTGAGATTGAAGCACCAACTGAATACCATACTTTAGACGAATTATTTGGAGATTTTACTTATGATGTCAATGATTATAGTTACGATGAAAATATTGATTATGAGTCTTTATTAGAAGAATATGGGTACTAGAATTTGAAAGATTTTTAAGCAGAATAATAAATTATGTTTAAAATAATTC
>CAZNER010000105.1:0-6239 GCA_964572065.1 uncultured Candidatus Saccharibacteria bacterium | reverse complement strand
TGAAGAAAAAATTATTTTCATAAAATATCAAATTTAATATAGTTTGGTATAAAAGGATAATTCATTATAACATAATTGTAATTACAATATTTGTGATTTTTGCTATAATTAAAGTATATATTTCAAGGAATTTAACCAATGTCAATTAGCAAAGAAGAAATGATAAATTCGGTTTATAAAAAGTACGGAGTTAGGTTCTTTCCTAATACTGGTGAGAAGATCTTATTAGATGTTTATTCAGGTAAGTATCATGTTTTAGAAGTGAAAAATTTAGCAAAAAGGGGGAAGGTCAGCAAATTTGGGTTGGAGGATATGAGATCGGTTTCTACAGATGATCTGAGGCGTTTAGCACAGAAATATGCAAAAGTTACTTTGCCTCCTAATTTACCTAGAAGTTTAATTATTAATATATTATTAAAAAAACTTGATGCTAAAAAGCTGTCAGATAAGGAACTTGAGATATTTGGCAGGAGTGGGAGATCGACTTTAACTGATGCTATTTCATTATACGGTGGACTTATTCCTGGGGTTAGAAGAAAGATTAAGAAAAGGGATATTAAAAGAGGAAAGAAAGAGGTAAAGAAGTTTTAAATTTTTATCCTCCGGGACAAATATTCTCACAAGGTACACCATCATTATCTCCATCTCGTCTTGAACATCCGCAAGTGCTTAATTGATAGTAAGCTTCTTCGCACGATGACATTTCAGAGCATGTTTTGCTACAATTACAAATATAAGTTGGAGTAGTTGGTACCGAAGGAGTAGAGTAGCAGCCGGAGGTGCATGAATTATCATTAATTTCAGCTGTATAAGTACTACAATCCCAATGAGTTCTTGTTATTTGAGCTTTATTACAGAAAATACAGATTCTATCTATTTCTGCTCCTTCCTGGCATGCACATACACCTCCCCATAATCCATTTTCATTTTCTCTTGCTTCATTTTCCGCTTTTTTAAATTGATCCTGGTATTTATATGGAAGATTGTAGGTATATTCATGAGCATATCCTTCACGAATCATGATGTCATTTATAAAATTGTCTCCTTCCCAGATGTATAGTAGGAGTCTGTTATATTTGTCCCTTTCTCTCTGAGTTTTATCAAACTCTATTCGGACATTTTTATCCTCAACCAGTGATTTCATTTTATTTGTAGCTTCCTGGTTGAAGCATTCGTTTGTTTCAGGAGTATTTATTCCGATTAGACGCACTTTTTCTTCATTCTCTTTGTAGAGGATTTTTATAGTATCACCATCTGTTATTGCTAATACTTCACAGGTTATTAATTTTTTTCTTGTAGCGGTTAATGTATATTTTTTATCTTCTTGATTATTTATATCAAATGCTTTTATTACAAAACTGTTGTCTCCTATTTCTAAAGACATCCTTTGGCTAAAATATTTCTTTTCGTCTTTTGATTTTAATTGAACCTCAGTATCATTAATAACAACTTTTGTTGTTGAAGTATTAACAGTGCCTTCAATAAGAATAGAATCATCTGTTGTTGATGTGTTATTAGCAGTGTTAATTTTTAGATTAGTTGATTGAGTTGCAATACCAGCGATATCTTTATTTGTTGATTGAGAATTATTATCTGAAGATAAACTACTTATAAAATAAACTGAACCTGCTAATATTATAATTACTAGAATAATAATGAGTCTATTTCGGGTTGAGAGTGATTTTAGCAGATTTTCCTTTTCGGACATTTCAAGGCAGAGCTAATAATATTATTTTAATATATATAAAAGGAAAGTCAATTGATAATGTTTTTTATATAATTAATTAGTAGTGAATATTATTAACTATTTTATTTTCAGTACTTTCATAACTGAAAGTACCACCGTGCCTGACGGCTGTTTAATAACGATAGGTTGTAAGATCCTGCATTAATTTCTGTTTTTTACTAATTCCTAATCCATCTTCTTCTATATATTCAACCGAAAAGTGAACTCCCCCGAACCCCCAAGATATATCAACCATACTCAAGGTATTTTTTCATTTTTTAGATATAGGGATTATAATATTATATTATTTTCTTGCCTTTTAATTTTATCTGTTCTATAATTTGTTCTAGTAATGTTTTATCCTAAATATCATGTGCGGACGTTTTGCCCAAGGCGATATGGATGCTATTTATAAGAAATATAAAGTAGCAATTACAAACTATTTAATAAAAAAGATAAAACCTAGATATAACATCGCGCCGGCTCAGAATGTTCCTGTTGTATACAATGATAAAGGCAATAAGCTTGTTTCTATGAGATGGGGGCTTATACCTCATTGGGCGAAAGATCCAAAAATCGGATATAAGTTTATAAATGCACGATCCGAGACTGTACATGAAAAGCCGGCTTTTAAAAAATCTTTTCAAAATATGCGCTGTATAGTGCCTGCAAGCGGTTTTTATGAATGGTATAGAAGCGGGAAAGACAGATACCCTCATTATATTTACCATAAATCGGGCGATATTTTTTCTTTTGCAGGAATTTATGATATCTGGACAGATGTTGAAGGCAGGAACTTTAAAACATTTGCTATTCTTACTACGGAGGCAAACAAAATTATTGAACCTATTCATGATCGTATGCCCGTAATACTCGAGAAAGATGAAGAAAAAATTTGGCTTAATGATGATTTAAATGATTTGGATGAATTAACCTCTCTTTTCGATCCATATCCTGAAGATTTGATGGTGGAGCATGAGGTTAGCAGGGATGTAAATAGTATAAGAAATGAAGGAGTAGAACTTATAAAACAGAAATCAAAAAGTACATTACTATAATTTTTTCAAATAAATATGAGTTTTAAATTACCTCTATATATTTCTACGATTCATGCTGGTTTTCCTAGTCCTGCTGAATCTTATGTTGAATCAAAAATAGATCTCAATGAATTTTTAGTTGATCATCCGGCTGCTACATTCCTTGTTCGAGCAAAAGGTGATTCTATGTTTGATTGTGGTATTTCTGATGGAGATATATTAGTTGTTGACAGGTCAGTTGAGCCTAAGGATAATTCTATAATTATTGCTGTTTTATCAGAAGAGTTTACAGTTAAACGATTGAAAATTAAAAAAGGAGAGTATTATTTATTTCCAGAGAACCAAGAATATAGAGAGATCAAAGTAACTGAAGATATGGAGTTCGAAGTTTGGGGGGTAGTTACTAAGGTAATAAAAGATTTATCATGAAGAAGAAAGTATTTGCACTGGTTGACTGCAACAATTTCTTTGTTTCATGCGAGAGAGTTTTTAATCCCAAAATTAAAAACCTGCCGGTTTTAGTACTTTCTAATAATGATGGTTGCGTAGTTGCCAGATCAAATGAAGTAAAAGCTCTTGGAATCAAGATGGGGACTCCATTATTCAAGTGTAAAAAATTAATCAAAGAAAATAATATTCAAATTTTTTCTTCAAATTATGCTTTGTATGCGGATATGTCTAATCGAGTTATGGCAACTTTGAGACAATTTTCACCTGATATGGAGATATATTCAATAGATGAGGCTTTTATTGGACTGGGTGGATTTTATTCTAATGATTACGAGAATTATGGTAGTAAAATTAGAAAAATTGTATTGCAGTGGACAGGCATTCCTGTTTCTGTAGGGGTAGCTGGAACTAAGTGTCTGTCTAAAGTTGCAAATGAGATTGCAAAAAAACATAATCGATTTAATGGGGTTGTTGATTTTGAAAATATGAAGGATGATGAGATAGATGAATATCTTGATATGATTGAAGTGAATGATGTATGGGGGATAGGTTCTAAATATGCAAAAAGGCTTAATTTGAAACAAATTTATACAGCAAAGGAGTTAAAATATTCAGATCCCAAATGGATAAAGAGGATTTTGAATGTTATGGGTGAGAGGATCGTATTGGAATTAAGGGGTATCGGTTGTTACGGACTTGAGGAGAATCCTGGTTTAAATAAAGGAATATGCTGTTCACGTTCTTTTGGTTATCCTGTTACTAAGTTCAACGAAATGAAGGAGGCAGTTGCTTCATATATAGCAAAGGCTGCTGAAAGGTTGAGGAAGCAGAGTGCATATTCAAATATTGTGATTGTTTATATTAAAACAAATAGATTTAAAGATACCCCCCAATATTCAAATGCAGCTTATATAAAACTTATTGAACCTACTTCAAGTACTATAGAATTAACTAAATATGCTTTGTATTGTCTAAATAAAATATTTAAGAACGGTTATAAATACAAAAAGTGCGGGGTACTTTTAGAAGGAATACAGCCTGATAGTCAAAAACAGTTGAATTGTTTTTATGGTTTTGATGAAAAAGACGATAATAAAAAAATCTGTCTTATGCAGGCAGTTGATTCTATTAACAGTAGATTCGGACACGGCAAGATTAAACTTGCAGCTGAAGGGGTTTTCAAAAAATGGAAAATGAAAAGAAATATCCTTTCAAAATGCTATACAACAAATATTAATGAGCTGTTGGAAGTGAGGCTCTAGGTGGATAATTAAGCTGGTAAATAATTGTCCCTAATCCAATAGTAAGATGGATTAGTAAGTGCTGTTTCTACTGGTAACCATGTTTGAGGTGTATCTACAATTTGGCCTTGATGGTCTATATTTTGTTCAGTTACTATATAGCCTTGGACAAGATAATCCGTAATTTGGTCTTGATCGATGGTTCCGCATTCTACTACAAGTATTGTTCTTCCATCTATATCACAAAAGCCGAATGTAACGCTGGAGTATACCTGAGTTGGTATATCTACTATTTGTTTAATTACAACTTGTTCTCCATTAGGATTTTGGCCTGTAAGCGCAGCTGTCTCTCTAGATTGATATTCTCTGACAATTTTAGTTATTTGTTTAAGTTTAGCAGTGGTTGATTCTTCTTCAGGCATAATAATAGATATAATTTATATTGGGATTATAGCAAATATAGCCTAGTTTAGTAAAGAACTGTGACATAAATGAATATATTAGGGAAACAAAATGAAAAAGGACGAAATGTTAATCCTATAAAACTGAAATCCTCTACCATGTTATAGATTCAAGAATTTGATCTATAGTTTCTCTTTCTGTTTCAAAGGTGTCTTTTGGATGACCGTAGTATTCTACATCTAATTTCTTTGTATCATCTAGATGAATACGCCCATATACATTTCCAAATGTTCCATCTTCCTGCTCAGCATGTTCGTACCATTCATCAATTGTGAATACCTGTCCATTGATATTATAGCTAACTTCTGTTTCATCTATCTCATACGCTCCGATACCTGTTCTTAAACACTGCATTGAGTCTGATAGACCAAAGTTGATAGAAATATTTTCATTCTCTAGTCTTACACATTCTTCTTTTAATTCATCGTCAAAGCTTAGTTCATATTCATCTGGATATTGTATCTGATATCCAATAACTGAATTACTATATGTATTCCAGGCTTCTTCTTCGTTCTCGTATTCATTATTTTCAACAATTCCGTTATTGTCCTCGTCCTCTTTATTATCTTCTTGGGTTGCTTTGTTGTTTGTCTCATTACTTTGATTGTCGTTTGTATCTGATTTATCTCTAGTAAAAAACCAATGACTAATTGCACCTACTGCGGTAAATATTACCGCTGTCAAAATCCACAGAATTACAATTAAGAATATTTTAGATTTATTTGATTCGGATTTACTAACAGAAATTGCTTTATTATTATCATTATCTGAAATATTATTCTCTTTCATCTACTTGTTATTAAATAGATTAATATATATAATATAATACATTTTTGATAAAGGAGTATCAAATAATATTAATCAGATTTTTATATGATATAATGTAGAAGTTGTATATAAGAATTCATTTCTTTTTAATATGAAGAAGATTGATTATTTTAAACTCTTAAAGGATTCAGCTGAGTTTACATGGAAATACAAGGTTTTGTGGCTCTTTGGATTTATAATTACATTATTTTCTGGTAGTGGAGGGGGTAGTACTAGTAATTATAATTTTTCTAATGATGATATCTCTGAATCAGATTTCTCTAATGTTAGTGGAAGGGTACAAAATTTAATAAACACTCCATATTTTTGGATTATATTAATAGCTGTAATTATTCTGTCTTTAGTTTTTGTTGCAGTTTCATGGTATCTGAGGAGAGTATCAGATATAGCGCTTTTAAATTCTGTTAGATATGATAAAGGTGAGCAATATCCTAAAATTACCATAAAAAATTTATGGAAAGGATCACATCCATATCTTATGAAATTTTTAAAGTT
>CAZNER010000104.1:0-6254 GCA_964572065.1 uncultured Candidatus Saccharibacteria bacterium | reverse complement strand
ACTATATGATGGTGATAAAGGAATTAGTGTAATTCCTTGTTACTATAAAATGGAATACCAAGAGTGGGCAGAATTTGGTACTGGTTCAGGTAGACCAGAAAACATCTTTGATGCTGATTCTGATATTTTATCTAAAACTACTAAAGATGGTGGTAAAGATAGATTAGATAATGGTAATTACATTTTAACTGTACATCAAAACTTTGTAATTGTTCTTGGTGATGATGGCAAAGCAGAGACCGCACTTATTTCTATGAGTGCATCTCAAGGTAAAGTTGCAAGAAAATGGCAATCACTTCAAATGTCACAAACAATGACAGATGAGAATGGTTCATTTACTCCTGCATCATTTGCTTATTCTTACAGATTAACCTCAGTATTAAATTCTGGAAAAGGTAATCAGTGGTATGGTTTTGCAGTTCAATCAGAAGGTCCAGTACAAAATGCTGAGATCTATCAGAGAGCTAAAGACTTCCACGATAGTCTTGAAAAACAGAACAAATAATTGTCACAATTGGGCGCTACAACAGTGGCGCCCAATCTTAATTAAACTGAGGGAACATGATAGAAAGATTACAAGAGATATTTAAAGGTTTAGAGAGTGCTCATGGCATCACTAGCAAAACAGAAGAAATTAGACACGACGGTAAAAACGAAGTCAGATCAAAAACAATAAGAGAGCCTGTAACAAATGAGTTATGGCAAAAACATTTAAATGGTGAAGAACCTGGATTGGGTATTATACCAATCAACGAAGAAAATAAATGTAAATGGGGTGCAATAGATATTGATACTTATCCATTTGATCATTTAAAATTAATTCAAAAAATTAGAGAAAATAATTTTCCACTAATAGTATTTAGATCTAAATCAGGTGGTGCACATGTATATTGTTTTACAAAACAATTTGTTGCTGCATCTTTAATGAGACAAAAATTACAACTTATGGCGTCTGCTTTGGGTTATGCTAAAGCAGAAATATTTCCTAAACAATCTAAAGTAATGGCAGAAAGAGGTGATGTAGGTAGTTTCTTAAATATGCCTTATCATGGTGGGGATAGAACAGTTAAGTATGCAATTGATGATAATGGTAATTCTTTAACTATAGAAAAATTTATAAAAGCATATGAATTAATTGCTTTAGAAAATATTGAATTAGAAAATTTATTTGTAAATAAAAAGAAAGAAAAAGTTAAGGAAGAGTTTCCAGATGGACCACCATGTTTAAATACAATCATTAAGAATGGTCCTATTGTAGAAGGTAATGGTGATGTTGCAGCATCGGGTCGAGACAATGGTTTATTTAATATTGGAGTTTATGTAAAAAAAGCTAATCCAATAGGTTGGGAAGATAAACTAGAAGATTACAATACAGAAAAATATATTAAACCACCTTTAAAATCAAAAGACATAGATAGAATTGTAAAACAATTAGATAAAAAAGATTATGATTATAGATGTAAAGATAAACCAATTTGTAATTTTTGTAATGAAGCATTGTGTTATACAAAACAATATGGAAAAGGTGGCGATGTTAGGATGCCTGCGATTGAATCCATAAGAAAGTATGAGTCTGATCCACCTATATTTTTTGTTGATATTAATGGAGAGAACATTGAAGTCGATGCGCCAACATTACATGATCATGAAAAATTTAGTATTGCATGTATGACAGAACTTGGAACACCATTGATTCCAGTTGCTAAACTTGTTTGGAGAAAACAATTAGCATCTTTAATGAAGAATATGTCTACACTTGAAGCGCCGGATGATACAAAAGTGGATGTTCAATTAAAAGAATTACTTACAGAATTTGTTAGTCGTGATGGTAAAAACATAGAAGACATTTTAAAAAGAAAACCTTACACAGAAAACAATATAACTTATTTTAAATTTAAAGATTTTTGGAGTTTTATTTTAAGAGGCAAAACTTGGCCAGAAAAAACTTACAATAAAAATAAAACAATACGATTATTAGAAAATCTATTTAAAGCTAAAAGCGACACCATAAGAATAAAAGACAAACAACATAAGATTTGGATGGTAGAAAAAATAGAGATAGAAAAATATACACCAATAAGAACTAAGAAAGAACCGGCACCATTCGAATGAGAACAATCATAGCAGGACCACCAGGAACAGGAAAGACACATACATTGATACATAAACATTTGCAAAATGAATTAATAGAAAGAAAAACAGATTCTAAAAAAATTTGTTATATAACATTTAGTAATGCAGCTGCTAATGAAGCGAGAGATAGAATACAAAAAGAATATCCAACATTTGAATTTGATTGGATTTGTACCATGCACTCTATGGGAACAAAAAGATTAGGTATAGATACTAAATCACAATTATTAAAAGATAGTAACTGGAATGCATTTAAAAATAAATATGGTCATACTGATTTGCATTTTGAAACTGTGCAACATGAAAATGGTTTCAATGAATATAAAAATCAATACATGAAAATTATAGAATATGCTCGATCTAGAAAAATAGATGATTTACAAGATGCAGCAATAGAACTCGATTTAATAGACTTTATAAGTATTCCCTTACTAGAACAAATTAATCAAGACATTATTGATTATAAAAATGATTATAACATGTTTGAGTTTTCAGACATGATCTCAGAATTCACAAGAAAGAAATTGTGTCCCTCCCTCGACGCCGTCTTTCTTGATGAAGCTCAAGATCTGAATCCCTTGCAGTGGGAAATGTTCTTTTACATCGAGTCCTGTTGTAAAAGATCATACATTGCAGGGGATGACGATCAAGCTATCTATTCGTTTCAAGGGGCAGACCCTAAGACTTTTATAAAGCTACAAGGGGTAATGGACCCACAAATTATATCAAGAAGAGTACCTAAAGCTGTACACAAAGTTGCGTTATCTATTTTAGAAAACATAGATGAAAGAAGAATTAAGGATTGGGAACCAAGAAATGCTAAAGGTAAAGTTATAGATAATTTAGAACTAGAAGATATTGATTTTAGTAAAGGTGAGTGGATGATTATAACTAGAACAAATGAACAAATGAAAAAATTAGTTCCTGTGTTACAAGATACTGGATATAGATTTGACTGTAAATTCAATGACTTACTACCTTCAGAAGTAATGAAAGCTATCAATGATTGGGACAGATTAAATAAAGGTGCAAATATTTCTGGTGAAGAAGCTCAAAACATTTATCAATTTTTAAAATGTGAAACCGGCGACGTAAAGTATGGGTTTTCTAGTGGCAAGACTCTAGCTGATGTAGACTCGATTGATATGGATGAACTACGTTCCGAACATGGATTACTTGCTGAAGGAGATTGGAGTGTATTAAAGTTTAAAGATTACCAGGTCGATTATATCCGGGAACTCGTAGCGAGCGGCGAGGATCTAAACAAACCGGCAAGAATAAAACTATCTACGATACATGCAGTTAAGGGTGAAGAAGCTGAGAATGTTATTTTATTTACAGATTTAGAAAGAATTATTTACAACGCAGCTCAAGTAAATAAGGACACTGAACATAGATTATTTTTTGTTGGTGTGACAAGAGCAAAAGAAAACTTATTCATAATGAATCAAGGTTATGAATATCAATATAACATAGGAGAAGAAATAATATGACAAGTAAAGATATGTTTGATGAAGCATTTCCACAAAATAAACAAATAGGCGGGAGTCACTACAAAGACTTTCACATTCAACCGTATGAATTTATTTCAAAAAATGATCTTTCATTTTTTCAAGGAAACGTAATTAAGTACGTGTGTAGATATATGAATAAAAATGGTATACAAGACTTAGAAAAGATAATTCATTATTGTGAATTAGAAATTAAAAAGATGAAAGACATGAGTAAAAAGAAATGAACTTATTTGCAGTTCATGATTTATTTTTTTATTCATTGATGACAATTTATTTATTTGATTTGATATGAATGTAATATTAGATGAAGAAAATTTTATTTTAGTAAGAGACAGGAAAAAATCTGTTAGAATTAAATTAAAGAAAAGTGGTCTATGTTTAAACATATCTAAAAAATATTTTTTATTTCAAAATAAAGAAAGGACTAAAGCTGTATGTCATGGTCCCATTTTTGATTATATAGTTAAGAAAACAAAACAATCTATTCTAGAAAAAGAATTAAAATTTTTAAGGAGTGTTAATTAAATGTTTACAGCAGCAACAGAATGGACTTGTCCAGAAAATTTTCCTGATTTAAGTAAAGAAAAATATATTGCAATTGACTTAGAAACAAGAGATCCAAACTTAAAAACAAGAGGATCTGGTGCAGTAATTGGTGAGGGTGAGATTATAGGTTTTGCTTTAGCTGTTGATGGTTGGTCTGGTTATTATCCAATAGGACATAGAGAAGGTAATTTAGATAAAAGAATTGTAATAGATTATATAAAAGAAGTTTGTGCAACAGACACCATAAAAATATTTCATAATGCAATGTATGATGTGTGTTGGTTAAGATCATACGGAATACAGATCAATGGACATATCATTGACACAATGGTGATGGCATCTTTAATTGACGAGAACAGATTATTTTATTCTTTGAATAGTGTTGGTTTTGATTATCTTGGTGAAGTAAAAGATGAAAAAGCTTTATTAGATGCAGCAGCTGCAGCCGGTATAGATGCTAAATCAGAAATGTATAAATTACCTGCAATGGATGTTGGAGCTTATGCAGAAAAAGATGCAACATTAACTTTAAAATTATTTAAAAAATTATCTGGAGAAATACAAAGACAAAAATTAGAAAAGATATTTGACCTGGAAACACAATTATTTCCATGTTTGGTTGATATGAAATTTAAAGGTGTGCGAGTAGATGTGGAGAAAGCTCACTTACTAAAGAAAAGATTAACACAACAAGAGCAAGCATTGCTATTAGATGTAAAAAAAGAGACAGGTATTGAGCCACAGATATGGGCTGCAAGAAGCATTGCAAAAGTTTTTGATAAATTAAATTTACCTTACGAAAGAACTGTAAAATCACAAGCGCCTAGTTTTACTAAAAATTTTCTGTCTGAACACGAACATCCTTTAGTACAAAAAATTGCAAAAGCAAGAGAAATAAATAAAGCACACACAACTTTTATAGATACAATTTTAAAACATGAATATAAAGGTAGAATACATGCAGATATAAATCCAATACGTTCTGATCAAGGTGGAACGGTGACAGGACGATTTAGTTATAGTAATCCAAACTTACAACAAATTCCTGCAAGGAATAAAGATTTAGGTCCAATGATTAGAGGTTTATTTATACCAGAAGAAAATTGTACCTGGGGTTGTTTTGACTATTCACAACAAGAACCAAGATTGGTTGTACACTATGCAGCAAACACTGATCCAATTATGTATGATGATTCTGTTGTAGACATTGTTAAAGAATTTCAAAAAGACTCTGTAGACTTTCACCAAAAAGTTGCTGACATGGCAGGAATATCTAGATCACAAGCAAAGACAATTAACTTAGGTTTGTTTTATGGAATGGGTAAAGCAAAATTACAAGCAGAATTAGGTTTGGCTACTAAAGATGAAGCGGAAAAATTATTTAATCAATATCATGAGAATGTTCCATTTGTAAAAGATCTTATGAACATGACTTCTCAGATGTCTCAAAAATCTGGATCTATTGGTACACTGTTAGGTCGTAGATGTAGATTTGATAAATGGGAAATAGCTGAATGGAACAATGGTAAATTTATTGCACCTATGAGTAAACCTGATGCAGAAGCTGCGTATTTTGAAAAATATCCTAATGCAACAAGAGCTAATATAAGAAGAGCAATGACTTACAAAGCTTTAAATAAATTAATTCAAGGCAGTGCAGCTGATATGACGAAGAAAGCAATGTTAGATTTATATAATGAAGGTATCATACCGCACATTCAAATACATGATGAATTAGATATATCCATTGAGTCTTCTGAACAAGCTAAAAAGGTAATTGAAATTATGGAGAAAGCTGTTACACTAGCTGTCCCAAATAAAGTTGATTACGAATATGGCAATACTTGGGGTGAAATACATGGGTAAATATTATGGCATATTTAAACGCGAACATTCCTCCAATCTATTGTAAAATAAGGAAGGAGTATCTTTATGATCTTAAAAAACATCAGGGAGAGTCTAGTGACTGCGTTATCTTTGGTCTTAGCTCTATATCAGGAAGGGCGCTCTTATTTAACATCATGCTACCCAATGGTGCGTGCTATTGGCGTTTGCCTATCT
>CAZNER010000103.1:1476-6311 GCA_964572065.1 uncultured Candidatus Saccharibacteria bacterium | reverse complement strand
CTTCCAAAGTATAGAGATGAGTTTGTGGATAGATTAACTAACTTTAGTTATATAAAAGAAGCCACAGATGGTTTTGTATTTTCAGCGCCGGACATGGATAATTTTGATTTTAGCGGCAACCGTATGGGAATTATACAAAATATTTTAGAGGGAACATCAGGTATTTATGTTGAAGTAACGGGTGAAGAATATGAACAAATGTTTGGTAAAAAAAGAATAACCAGAGAAGAGCTTGATACAGATCTTCCCCCAAAAGAACGAGTTTATTTAATGAGATATACAAGTAATGTTAGAAATGCTGAAAAAAATACATTTGGTAAGGCTGGATATTTAACAAGATACCCATTTTCTAATACACCTCCAATGCGTGTTTTAGAGGTGGCGGATGAATATGTTAATAATAATTTAAGAGATCTAATTGATAGATCAGTTGGTAAAGCTACCAGGAGATTCAAGAGGGAAAGCTAATGACATCAGAAATGACAAATTTGAGGAAAGAAGATTTAAGTGTATACTATTACATTAAAAATGTGGTTCTTGGTGATTTCATCGAGATAGACGAAATGGTACCATTAGAATTTTCAGCTGAGTTATCTTCTTGCAATGCGTTAGGTGAATATGAAAATGAAGTTTATGTTGCTTTAACAGATATGTTGCCTAATCCCACAGAAAGAGGAAGAGGTTGGGCTTATTTAGATCCAGTTGTTTCTGGTACTGGTTGTGAACTGTTTGACACTGTTGTTGGCCAACGGGCAGATGGTGTAACTGTAACAGGAACTCCTGAACAATCTACAATGGTCACAGTATATGAAGCTGATGGTGTTACTGTAATTCCTTCTACTGAATATATAATTGATTACATAGATGGTAGAATAGTAACTTCAGGCACATGCTCACCTGCATATGTAACTTATAATTTTCACTATGTAAGCGTAGTTGATGAGTGGGCGGCTATTGAAGCGTCTGATCCTCCGGTTGTTGTAATAGATATTCACGGAACTGATATAGGAGGTTATCAGATAGGTCCAGGTAGAAAAGTTACAAGGAAGGTAGATATACATGTATTTGCTTCTAATACAGCTGAGAGAAATGATTTGGTAGATACAATTCAAAACGGATTATATCTTAAGAGTTCGGTCTTATTTGATTTTCCATTAGGTACTATATTGGATTATGATGGTACATGGTATGGTAGTAAGGATGATCCTGGTAATAAACTAACCTTTCTATTTGATAGACAAGGTGTTGATGGTTATGTCGGTTATATGAATTTTGACAATGTAACATCCAGGCATGTAAATCTTCCATTACTTATGACGCGCTCGCGCGATGAAGTAATGTTAAGTGATTTGAATGCGTATAGGTCTAAGATAAGTTTTGATTTAGTAACTTATACAAAGTGGTAATTAACTAACCTCTTATAATATAGAGGTATCTAATTAAAAAGAGGAGAAGGTTTACTGTTTTTAAATTACGCCTCAATTTAATTGCAGTAACAAGGAATGAATTAAATTTTTATACCAACCTGAAAGTTGTAAAAAACGGATAAATGGGAGGATTGTGAAATTATGGCTAGAAATAGAATAATTTATGCAAGTCAATCTGTATGGTGCAATGGTGAGGTACTTTACAGAGTACAATCACTTGGAAGCACTACGACTTTCACTTCTGAAGATATCTTTGAATTAGGCCACTTAGATATCATAGATGTTGTTGATGACGTTCCTGCTGTGGCGGTTACGTTAAACACCAATGACTTCGGCGATGTCCGTACACTTGCGACCCTGGCTCAAGTTCCGCCAGCTAAGAAAGTAATGAATGCTACTGCTAATGATACTAACGCCAACTTGGTTGTTGTTAGTGGTACTCAATTAGTAGAGACAAGTACTTACTTGCATGGCGTTTCATTAGCGGATTTTGCTATTGTGTGTGGTAATTTGCCTGGTGTCACAATTTGGGCTCCCGTCCAAGATGAATGTTCTCTTGGAACATTGGATAACAATATCGATCAGGCACTATTCTTAGATGAAGTTTACATCAATAGTATTGAATTTGGATACACTACTGGTGCTAATGCTACTGAGAATTATGGAGCTGAAACAGATAATAAGATGTGGTTGCTTAATGATGCTAGATTTATTAATTTTGAAGAAACTGATCCTGCGGGCGCTTCAGGATATTTGGATTTGACTATTGCTTCTGGTGTTGTCATTCCAACGTTGTCTACCGGTCAAAAAGCTTTTCTTAGAAAAGATGATAATGGTAGTCCTGCTCTTACTTGGTATGATGTATCAGAGAATGAAGTTATGAATATGCCGATAGCTACTGCTTCAGGTTCTGGAACTTATTGGTATAATGTAGAAAGTGACGGTACTCATAGAATATATTACCCAACTACAGGTGATTATATTCCAGATGCAGCGGATAGAATTGAAGTAATATATGCTGCAGATGCTTATGGTACTGATGCTGCTGATACCTATTTTGTTGCTTTGGATGCTGCTGATAGACCAGATATGCTTGGTGCTATTAGACAGGGTCAGGTAGAGGTTTATATTGTTGGACCTAATGATGCTTCATGGGCTATTGCATGGAGATTAACAGGTTGTACTATTACAGCAGACCTTACCAGAGAAGCTTTAGCAGAATTAGGCCACTTAGCTCCGTACGACAGGCCTTTAACGTTGCCGATACCTATTACGGTGACTATTGACAGTACTGCCGGTGACTTAGAGAACTGGTCTAAAGTTGCTGATCAATTAGCAGCTTTTGATGGTGGTACTCTGGATGACATAGATCTTGCAGATCTTATGGCATCTGAAGACCTGAAATTGGTAGTGAAGATTTATGCTCAAACTGATGAGGAAGCAGGTGGAACTGGTGACAATAGAACTCTTATGGCCGGATCTGATTTAATTGGTCAGAATTATTGGAGTGACGGTGTTATGGGAACATATGCATCGGCTGGTGATACTGAGCATGCTCTGAAAACAATTATTGTTGAGCATTTAAAGATTACTGATGAAGGTGCTACTCTGGATATGGGTGCTAATATGACTCAAACATTTGGGTTCAGATCCACTAATGACCTTTATGTTGTGAAGGGTGATCTTAGCGTTACTCATATAACTGGAGATTATAAGATTAGAAGAAATTCATAAATAAGGCATTTTAAAAAGGAGATGGGTGGTGTTTATCACCACCCATCTATGAAATTGTAAGGAGGACTTATAGGTCATGGCTAAAGAACGAAGTAAGGAAAAACTGAATAAGCTTGTGGAAGAGGAAGTAACTAATTTATTTGAAGCGGTTCTTGATTATGCTCAAGTAGCGTGTCCTACTCCTGATACATATAAAGTTTTAAGGTCAAAAATTCTTAGAGTAGGTAATAATTGTATTAGAACCATCAAAAAGAAATTAAATCATTATGATGTGGAATATAAGGCTGTTGCTGAGGACATTATAGAAATTCCTCAGAAATAAATAAGAAAAGGTAACGGAGGAGGTACAATCTCATGGCAGAAGAAAAAAAGGTTGATGAAAGAAGAAGTTTTTTAGGTCCGGATGAGGTAACGTTATATTACATTGCACCACCTAATGCGGAGGATATAAGAGGAGCGGACTGGCATTATAGTAAAACTTATACAAATTGTTTGGTTGAAGGAATAACTACTAGTGCAGAAATGGTGGACATTTTGATGCGTAGAGGCATTATAGGTCCAGAGTTTGAAAAACGTGCACAAGAATTAACTAATATCCTTAGAGATAAAGTAGTTGAACTTGATGAAGCAGAAGATTTAGATAAGAAGAGAGAGCTTGCTATTGAAGTAGCTAATGCTAGAGAAGAATTATTCCAATGGAATCAGAGATTAAATGGTCCAATGAACAATACATGTGAACAAATGTCTGATGACGCTAGATTGGAATATTTAACTTCTTGTATGATCCAAAATGAGGATGGTAAACGTGTTTGGAGTTCTTATGATGAGTATTTGAAGACAAAAGAACAAGCGTTAGCTATTCGATCTAGGTTTGAAGTTATGTTGTTTCTCCAAGGCCTAGAATCAGATTTTCTTGAGCAAACACCAGAAGCTCAAGCTATGCGTGAAGTAGAATCTGATTTGATTAAGAAAGCTGAAGAAGCTGTTAAGGCTGTTAAAGAATTGGCTAAGGAAGAAGAAGAAAGAGAAGAGGCTAAAGAAAAAAAGCCTAAGAAGAAAACAACTACTAGTAGAAAAAAGACTACTAGAAAGACTGCTTCTAAAACTAAAACTACTAAAAAATAAAAATGGATTTAACTCACGATCAGTTAGAGAGATATCTACTTAAGATATTTACTGGTAGCGAATTAATATATATAAATGATGGCTCTAAGGATATATGCATTATGTTTAAACAGCCAAGCAATGCTATTATGCTTAGAGCCAACATCTTTTATGATAAAGCATATAAAGATGCAATTGCTGCTGGTATGTTAACTATAGAAGGTTGGGAAAAGCTAATAAAGGAAAGAAAAATATTTACTGAAGAAGACCAGAAAAAGGTAGATGGTTTAAAATCCAAACTAGACGGCCAAGAAGTTTTATTAGCAAAGACAACAGTGGTTAAGGCACATCAAGATAGGATAAAAGGAGTCATAAAAAGGCTCAAATCTGAAATAAATGATATAGAACATAAAAAGACGTCTAAATTAATAATGTCAGTAGAATCTAAAGCACAAGAAGAAAGGTCAGCTTTTCTTTGTAGTGCTTGTTCTTATTATTTCGAAACTAATGAATTATGTTGGAATTCCTATGAAGATATGCTAAAGGAAACCAATTTAGTTTTTAAAGATA
>CAZNER010000103.1:0-1376 GCA_964572065.1 uncultured Candidatus Saccharibacteria bacterium | reverse complement strand
CGGCATGGTAAAAGATAGGAGATAGGGTTTAAAAGGTTGCTTTAATTATTAAACATTAGTTTAATGGAGGTGCGCTTCTTGGCTGATACAAACATAAAAATAACCCACGAAATGAAGACCACTGCCGCTGGCAGACCCGCACAAGCACGTCAGTCTGGTGCAGACGCAGCTAGTATGAGAAAGTTGACGGACGAGCTTGGAAAACTTTTCAAAGAATATGCAAGAAACACGTCAAGATCATTAGAAACATCTTTTGAAAAAATTATTATGAAATATGCACGCAAAGTTGGCGGACCTGCGCAAGCTGGAGGTGCGCCTTCTGGTGGTGGTTTAAGCGCACAAGATGCAAAAATCTTCGCAAAAACATTAGCTGATGCTGCTGGTAAAGAATTAATTAATAAAATATCTAAGACTTACACCGGCACTAAGGCTGCTCCTAAATTTGATGATAAAATATTAGATTCTTTTCTTAGGAAAATAGATAAACAAGCTGATGCTACTATAAGCAATATGAATTCTTTATTTGCAAGAAAAGGAATCCATATAGATCCTAAAGACATTGAATCATTGAGAAGATCACTATCATCTGCTATGAGACAAGCTGTTCCTAGAGAAAGTGGAGCAGCACTCAAAGAAATCAGCCAGACTTCTAATTCTCTTAAAAGAGCTGTTGTTGAAATAGCTAGAGCTGCCAATGCTTTAAAAAATGTCCGTCAAAGTGGCGGAAAAATTGATGTAACTGAAATAGATAAAGCTTTATCGAGTATAAAGAAAGTAGGACAGGAATATGAAAATGTAAAAGGTTCATCTGTAAGATTAGGTAAAGCGCTAGGAAGTGTAACAGATGACATTAAAAAATTCAAAGATGAATTAATATCTATAAGAAGATCGGTAGGTGCTCAAGTAAGAGGAGTAAGACAACGTGCTACAGAAGATCCTACTAAATTTGCTAAATTAGTTGCATCAGAACTAGGTAAAATTATTGGAGATATTTATAAAAAGTCTCCGGAAGTTAAAGACACAAAGATAGCCAAAATTTTTGATTCTGGAGTTAAAAATATTGGAGATGTAGTTAAGAAAGTAGAAATAGTTCAGAAAGATCTTCTGACTCAAGCTGCTAAGGGAAATATATCTACATCAGACTTGAAAAAAGGAATATCTGATTTAAATAGAACAATAGGAAATTTACCAAAACAAATAGCTTCTGATACTGGAACTAAAGAGTGGAAAGAGTTAACACGTGCTCTTGATAATTTTTCTGGTAAAGCTGGGGCCATCATGAAGAAATTAGAATTAACTGTTGACCCCGCTACAATTAAAAAACAAATTGAAAAACTAGCGAAAGAAAAATTAAATTTAGAATTAGATATAAAAGA
>CAZNER010000102.1:6151-6392 GCA_964572065.1 uncultured Candidatus Saccharibacteria bacterium | reverse complement strand
GGAATAATTCCTGTTAAAATTAGCCATGTGGAATATATAATATCTCTTGATAAAAATAATCATACTCTAGCAACAGGATTTGTTCAGGGAGGAAAAATCCCTTCTAAGAAATCAGTAAAATATCCTATTTCAAATAATATTAAATGGGTCCCTACTAGTGAATTAATATTAGATTTGATAACCCAAAAAGAAGTTTATGCAACAATTTCAGGAGAAGTGCATGTAATAGACTTGATTGGAA
>CAZNER010000102.1:0-6141 GCA_964572065.1 uncultured Candidatus Saccharibacteria bacterium | reverse complement strand
ATAGTTCTATCTTTTACAGAAAAGATAGATATTAAAAAATATGTTGTTGAACAAATTCACATTTTCTAAAACAAAACAACATATAATACACAAACAATAATTACAAGTGATGCAATTATATTTCTTAATTCAAGTTTTTCTTTTAAGAATATCCTAGCAGATAAATATACAAATACAGGACCCAGCATAATAAGTAAAGTTGTGAATACTACTCCAAGAGAGAGGTATCCATAATAAACAATTACTCTAAATATAACCCATAATGCTCCAATAATAAATATTTCCCATTTTACTCTTGAACTAAGTTTAGTCATATGTGGTTTGAAAATAAAAAGGCTAAGGAGAAATATGGCGCTACATCTCAAAAAATAAAAGGATATGGGAGTGTAATAATCTAAGATAAGTCTTGTTACAATAAGCTCAGAGGCATATAAAAAGCTTCCAAGAATTGCAGCTAAAAAATATTTGTTTATACAAAGATGGTGTTTTTTGATATTAGAGTATATTAAAGCTCCGCCAGCAATTAATGCAGGAATTATAATCTGGGGGTCTCTTTCATATAAACCTGTAAAAAAGAAACTAAAAACAAAGGCAAGAAGAACTGTAAACAAAGGCTCCATAATCAATGCAGGTTCTAATTTACTAACTTTCTCCCATTTAAATGCAAAAAACACACTGAGGTTTGCAAGTATTGAGAGAGTTATAAGTACTAAGAAAATTAAAATATTTTTTAATTGAAAAGCTTCTGGAGAGACATCCCAAAAGAAATATAATAAAGGCAACATAACAATAACAGAAGAAAGAAAAGCAGCAGTTAGAAAAAATCTTGTGTTTATTTTTCTTTTTCTTAAAACAGTCCTTTCTAAAATTGTAATTGATGCTAAAGCAACAGCTCCTATAAGTGGAAGGTATATCATTCTCTTTTATAGTCTATAGAAATATTCTTATTTAAAAGTTATCATCTTTATTTTTAAGGGATTAGTTAAGTTTATAAATTCATTTTAACAGCAGTTTAGTTTAATGACAAACAAAAGTTTAGAAGATTTAAGAGAATCCATTTGCCTTGGAAAAGAATTAAGATTTAGATATCCTGAAATGGCAGAGGATTATAGAGAAGGAAAAACTAAAAAAGAAATTGTAGAAAAAATTCAGGGAAATGGGGGTTTTGGAGGAGAGTATTCAGATAGAGTCTTGAGAAATTCAATAAGATGGGCTTTGGTTGGAAATGATAGAGACGAGATAGGAGAAGCATATTCGGGATTAATGAGTCCAAGAGAGTATAAAGACATTACAAGGTTTGGAAAAGAAGGGGCTATGCCTTGGGAAATAGTTGAAATAAAAGATGCTTTAGTCTTAGAACAAGAAGGGTATAGTTGTGAGTATATTGCTAAAATACTTAACCTTGCACATCACTATGGAAGAAACGCAAGAACAGCTTCAGGTGTTGAAAAAAAAATAAAAATTTCTTAATCAAAACCTATTTAAATAAAAATTGATTCTTGAATATTATGGCATTATTATCAACTATAGACTTTGCAATCATTATTGCTTACTTTTGCATTGTGCTTTTTTTTGGATATCTTGCTTCTAAAAAAGAGACAAAAGAAGGATATTTAATTGCAGATAGAAAATTAGGGGTTTGGTCTTCTGTAGCTACTTTAAATGCAAGTAAGACAGGTTCGATATTGATTGTTTTTACTGCTTTTGTATATATATTTGGATTTTCAGCTATATGGTATTTTATTGGTGCTTGCCTTGGTTATTTAGTCTTTATATCCTTTGCTCTTAGATTAAGAAAAGAATCTAAAAAATACTATACTCTGGCAGATTATTTCCATCACCATTATGGAAAAACTCCAGCTTTTTTTGCTACTTTAATTAATATAATTGTTATGGGAGGATTTTTAATTACTAATTTAATTGCGGGTTCAAAAATATTTTCTATATTTACTGGATGGAGTTTTTGGATATCTGCGCTTATAATTTCATCTATAATTCTCATATATCTTTTAATGGGAGGATTCAAAGCTGTTGTATATACAGATATTATACAATATATAGGAATAATTATTCTTATGGGGTTAATGGTTCTTATTTTAACAACAGGACTGCCAATTAATTCTTTAGATTGGAATTTTTTCAGTGCTGGAACAACAACAATTTTAGGGTTTTTAATAATTGGATTGCTTATTCCTTTTGCTTCTCCTGATTTATGGCAGAGGGTTTATTCTGCAAAAGATAAAAAAACAGTTAAAAAAAGCATACTTTATTCAGTTATAGTTTATTTCTTTGTATGTTTAGCATTAGCAATTATTGCTCTAGCAGTTAAAGCTTTACTACCTCAATTAGATCCTGATACTGCTTTAATAAATGGATTTGCCCAGTTGCTTTCACCGGGATTAGCAGGATTAGCTATTGTTTTATTATTTGCAGCTATTATGTCGTCAATAGATACATATGCATTTACCACTTCTTCTGCAATAATCCAAGGGTTCTTCAGAAAATTAGGAAAAGGCGTAACTGTAAAAGCAATTAAACTTGTTTTGACAATGGTTCTTATTATATCTACTATTTTAGTAATTGTTTTAGAAAATATGGTCTTAAGCACTTACATTTTCACAGGATTTGTAATAGTATTAGCTATTCCTACATTAGCAACATGGATAAAGAAGAAAATAAACCCTTTAACATTAATTATCTCATTTATTGTAGGATTTATTGGAATAATTTATATATTATCTACTGCCCCTGTTCTTGGACCTTCTCTTGTTTCAACAATGATAATAATAAGTATTAGTGGGGTAATCCTCGGGGGGATTATAAGCACCATAGTTAAAAAATATAAAAAATAAAGATGGTGAAAGTTATAACACTTTTAAAATATCTATCAGTAGTGGCTATAATTAGTATTTTAGTCTATTTTGTATTTGCAGAGATTGGAATATATGAAATTTATAATACTATCAAAGAGATGAATACTCTTTATCTTGCTCTCTCTTTTTTAGCTGCAACACTTTACATGTTTATGTGGAATATAAGAGGGTATTATATTCTACGTTCTTTTAAGAAAAAAGTAAAGTATTTTGCTTTACTCCCTATTTTTTTAGCAGGTATTTTACTTAATACAATTACTCCTGGGGCAAGAGCAGGAGGAGAACCAGTAAAGGCACTTTATATGGCTAAAAGATTTAAAATAACAAAAACAAAAGCTTTTGCAGCAACAATACTAAATATAATACACAACTTCTTTATTTTTGGCTTACTTAGTTTATTTTCTATTTTATTTGTTATAATATACATAAATGTTCCAGGAGTGATAAAAACTTTTTTAATTACTTTTCTTTTTGCTGTTCCTGCATTAATAATTTTATTATTTTTAATTAAAAGAAGAATAAAAAATCTTATTTTGAGAAGATTGCTCGGAAGTTTGTATCATACTTTCCTTTTTAATAAAATAAGAGAGAAATTTGACACACATAGAAAATTTGAAGTGTATATTAATAGAAAATTAAGAATATTCTCAAAAGCTATTAAAAAGTCTCTTAAAAACAAAAAGGACTTTACAATTGGAGTTGTAACAACTGTTTTATTTTATGTATTTAGATATGTGACTGTTTACTTATTATTTTTAGGATTAGGACAAGAAGTTAAATTCATTCCTGTAATAATTGTAGTTACACTGGCTACTTTATTTGGAGACTTATCATTCACCCCAGGAGGAATAGGTATGACTGAAGGACTTATGATAGCACTTTACCTTGCATTTGCAATTAATCCAGCTGTAGCAGTTATAGTTACATTTTTAGATAGAGTTTATTATTACTTTTATGCTTTATTTTTAGGAACAATTGCTTTTATTTATATGACTCTAAGAAAAAAGTGGAGTTAAAAATTGTGTAGGATAGCATCTATTTCCCCACTTACAATTTCCTTATCATAAATTTCTCCCTCTGGTGAAATTAGGTCTTCTTTAATTAATCTTTTTTTAAGTTCTGCGAGAACTTTTATTATACTTCTTCTCATTCTTAACTTAACTTTTGGGTCCTTTGTATCCAGCTTATCTTCAGCATAATGTCTAACTACTTCTGCATCTACAAATCTAGCAAACTCAGAGCCATTATTCTCTTTTGGAGAAATTTTATAATTATTATTTGGAGCTTCTTGCTTTTGAATTGATAAAGAATTATATTCTGGAATTAATTTTTTTTTACTTTTCTAATTTTTTCTGGAATAATTTGATCGAGATAGTATCTAAGTGTTTTAGGATCAACAACTTTTGTTCTACTTGCTGTTCCCCTTCCTGGCTTTCTTCTTCCACCTTCTAATGTTCCTTTAACATTTGGGTCCTTATCTAAATAGTTTTTCATTAAATATCTCGCCTTGTGTCTTACCTTTTCTTCGTCAACACCTAAACCTTCTTCTTCATAGGCTTTTCTAACTGCGTCTCTTACAATTGCTGTATAATCAGTTGAAGGGTCATAGTTAGAGGTTTTATTTGTCTTTCTTATTTTTGGAAGAGTTTGAGAGCCTTGTTTTACTTTTGTTTCTAAACTTTTTCTTTGAGCAGATTTTGATTCTCCTTCTCCATCAAAAAAATCATATAAGCCATCTATTCCTTCTTGAATAGCTAGAACTCTCTCTTTATATTCATCATCAAGAAGGTCTGAAGCCTCAGAGAGGTCATCTGGGTGTTCTCCTCTTAATCCACAGTAAAGAATATTTAATCCAGAAAGAACCTTATTAACTCTTTCATATTCTCCATCATTAAGAAACCTTTCTGCATTTTCTACGAGCTCTCTAGCGTAATCTAAATTATTTTCACTCATTTTATAATAAAATATTTAATTTTCTTTTTAAAGATTTATATAATTTAAGAGGTATTTTAATTAAAAATAATTTTAATCGTCAAAAGTATTATCATAACTTCTATCTTCTTTTTCCATTTTTCTGTATTTACACTTAGATCTATTGGGAGGCAAACAAACTTCTAAAGAACCAATTAATAAACCCTTATCTATTCCACAATTAGAAGTTTCATCTGGATTATATTGAAGATGTTTACAAACTCCTAAATCTAATCCTGTTTTTTCTTGAACCCTACTAATAACCTCAACAAAATTTTCATTGCCTGTTCCAGGAATAAAATCTACATTTGATAAAGCATGCATTACTCCTACTAACCTATGATACATATCTTTTCCTCTAGGGATAGTGTTTTCTTCACTAGTTTTTAACCATAGGGCATATTGACGTAATAGTTTATCTCTTTTTACAAGAGCTTCAACTAGATTATTAATTTTTGTTTGTCTATCTTCTACCATGTTTTTTCTTACTTATGACTCTTTATAAGATTTATTATAATTAAATTTTGGCTTGCAAAGTTCTTAAATGTTTTTGGGCTCTTTCTTCTAATTCCTTTTCAGATAAGGACTGAGATTTCATATCCTCTCTAATAATTCCCAAGGTTAAACTCCCTAATCTAATTGGAATCTTTTCTGTAGTAACATAAATAGGTTTATCACAATATTCACAGTTTAATACATTTGAATAGTATCCATCAATTTTTTCACCACAATACGGACAATCTATACGAATATGTCTTCTAACTTCACTCATAATGCTAATTAATCTTAATATTTTATAAGATTTATTGTGATCTTCCCATTTCTTCAAAAGCTTTTAAAACATTTTTCCAAGATTCTTTTCCAGGCATATATTTCATAATTAAATCATAGGATTTTTCTCTTAATAATCCTCCTTCAACTACTGGAATTCTTTCTTTAACCCAATCCCTGCTCACTGAATTTATATCCGTAGCTCCTCCAAAAGGATCTGGACAAGCATAAACTATTCTATGGACTCCATTTTGAACTGCTGTTCCAAAACACATTATACATGGTTCAAGAGTAGAATATAATTCAACTCTCTTTGTTTTTCTTGCTTTTCTGATTTCTGGGCTATGCTGAATAATCATAGCAGATTCTGCATGAAGAGAAAGATTTGAACCTGAAACTTGGGTATTGCCCCCTTTTGCATAAAATTTTCCATCTAAAGTTAATACAGCCCCAACAGGAAAATCTCCTCTATCAAAGGCCTTTTGAGCTTCTTCAAGGGCAATATTCATGAAATATTCATCATTCA
>CAZNER010000101.1:0-6509 GCA_964572065.1 uncultured Candidatus Saccharibacteria bacterium | reverse complement strand
ATATAAGTTATTAAGTTTTCAGCTTTCATTTTTATCTACTATTAGTTTGATTTTTTTCTCAAGTGTAATTAAGAATAAAATAAAATTTATTCCGGAGTTTCTAAGAGAGGATGTCGCATCCACCTTATCTGCGATACTTTTTACTATACCGGTAACTTTAGGTAATTTTGGAGAAATATCTATTATTGCGCCAATTACAAATTTACTTGTTCTACCCGCAATTCCATTTATTACTGTTTTTGGATTTGTATTTATAATTGTTTTAATTGTATTTGAGCCATTAGCTCGGATATTATCATATCCTTTATGGTTAGTAATTGAATATATTACTAACGTGATTTATAAGTTTAGTGAGTTAGAAATAGCTGTAGTAAGAATAAATGAAAGGAGAAGCAATGGAATAATAGGGTTGCTAATAATGTTAATAATATATGTAATGATAAAAGAAAAAATAAATGAAAGTAAAAAAGCTGAAACAAATTAAAGAATATATAATTTCTTCAAAATTTATTATTATAGTTATTTTGTTTATAGGAATATTAGAAACTATAATTTACTTTGATATTGACAATGAATTACATCTTTATTTTTTGGATATAGGACAAGGAGATAGTATTTTAATTGAGGTACCTTATTATCATTATATTTTGGTTGATGGAGGAGAAAGTGATAAAGTATTAAGTGAATTAAGCGATATTCTGCCTTTTTGGAAGCACAGTATAGATTTAGTTATTGGAACTCATGCGGATATTGATCATATAGGAGGTTTAGAGTATGTTTTGAAAAACTATCATGTAAGTAAATTTTTTATTAATGATAATGATAGAGAGGATAAAACATTAGATAGGATTAAAGATGTAGCTTTAGATAAAAAAATTAAAATAGATGAACTGGATGCTGGAGATAATATACAAGTTAACAGTTTAATTATAACAGTTTTATGGCCGGAGGAGGAGATAGATCATTTAGATGATAATCAAAGTTCTATTGTTCTACATGGATTGTATGGTAGTTTTGATTTTATATTAACTGGAGATATAGAATCTGAACAAGAGACGGAGATAATAAAAAAGTATAAATTAGATGATATAGAAGTGCTAAAAGCCTCTCATCATGGTAGTAAAACGGCAAGTTCAGAGGAATTTATTAGATATTTAGCTCCTGATTACTTTGTTGTTTCTTGCGGTGAGGATAATAAGTTTGGTCATCCAGCAGGTGAGGTTATAAATAGAGTACTAGAATATAAGATAGAAATATTCCGTACTGATATTAACAAGAGGATAGAATTTTATTCTGATGGCAAAGAATTGAATATAAGACTTGAAAAGAAGTGAAAATGTTTGTAAAATTTGTGAGATTAAATATAAGAATATAATATATTGAATAAAAAATATCCGTCGATAGAAAAGACATTTGTTATGTTGAAACCAGATTCAATAGTAAGAAGTCTTGTTGGCAAAATATTTCAAAGATTTGAAGAACAGGGTTTGAAATTAGTAGCTGCTAGAATGATAAAAGCAACTGAAAAGCAAGTTTCAAAACATTATCCTTATAAAGATAAAAAATGGAGTGAAGGAATTGGAAAGAAATCATTAGAAAATTTTGGTGGTGATATTAAAAGACTAAAAGAGGCTTACGGTACAGATAATTTTGAGGAAATAGGGCATATTGTTTATAGAGCAATGAAAGGTTACTTAATTTCAGCTCCTGTAATTATTAATGTTTGGGAAGGAAATCATGCTGTAAAGAGAGTAAGACATTTAGTTGGTAGTACAGTGCCTACATTTGCTGAAGTTGGTTCGATAAGGGGGAGTTTTGCCTTTGATACACCTGTGTTGGCTGTTAAATCTGGAAGGATAACTTTTAAGAATTTGATTCACGCTTCCGATTCTGTAGAAGAAGCGGAAAGAGAGATAAGGATTTGGTTTGGTTCAAAATATAAGGATCTAAGTAATTATGAGAGAGTCGATTATGTTGATATCTTATAGAGAAATATTATGAAAACAGATCAAAAAACATTAGTAGTTGTAAAGCATGATGGTGTTATGCGTGGTTTAATAGGGGAGGTGATGAAAAGATTGGAGAATGTGGGATTAAAATTAATTGCTCTGGAATTTTTACAGGCAACAGAAGATATGGGAGATAAACATTATGCTAGTTCGAAAGAGAACTTGCGCAGGTTTGGACAACATACAATAGATGAGTATAAAAAGAAGAAAATTGATCCTGTAAAGAAGTTTGGAACTAAAGATCCTTTAGAGCTTGGCAAGATTATCAAAAGATGGAATGTGGAGTTAATTACAAGAGGACCAGTTTTAGCAATGGTTTGGGAAGGTCCCGATGCAGTAGAAGTTGTTAGAAAACTAGCGGGAGATACAAAACCCAAAGAAGCTGCTCCAGGTACAATACGTGGCGATTTCAGCTGGGATAATTATGCAGTGGCTAACGAGGAGTTAAGGTCGGTCTATAATATTCTTCATGCTTCAGCAACCCCTAAAGAAGCTGAGTTTGAGATAAATCTTTGGTTTTCAAAAGATGAAATTTGTAGTGATTATGAGATATATGTTTATAAAGCTATGCATAAATTGTTTTCCTCAAAATAACTGTATTTCGAATATTTTTTTGATATAATTTAAAGAATATTTTATGTGCCTGTAGCTCAGCCGGATAGAGCATCCCCCTCCTAAGGGGAAGGTCGTGAGTTCGATTCTCATCAGGCACATTTTTTGTAATAATGGAAAAATTTATTAAATCTTAAGTTTTATTGAATAGAGATTTGAATAATTGTTATCATCCTGAATTAGTAGTAGTAAAAAGGTTTCATTTTCTGACAATTTGAAAGCGTCTGGATAAGCTAATTCGCTGTCGAATAATAATCTTTGATTTAATCCATCACTATCTGTAATATTAAGATTTTTATTATCAATGTTGTAAGTAATTAGATGTTGTGAATTTGTGGTCCATGATATAGTTGTTGTTGAGCTATCATAATTTTCAATAATTGTATATAGGTTGATTCTGATATTATCTTCTATGTCTGTTTTTATTATTGCTGAGAATAAATTTTCTTTTTCCTTGAAAAGAAATGATTCTCCATCATTAGACCATTGGATTGTATTAATTGGGGATTGAGAGAATTGTTTAAAACTATCAATTTTATTTATATTAATAATATATGCTCCTTGTGTTGTTGATAGTACAAATAAATCGGAATTGTTTATTGAGCTATATACTTCAGAGGATTTATCAAAGTTTATATCTTCAGGTAAGTCAATCTTTGTCTTTTGTAGATCCGAAGTAATCTTTTGCAGAGTGTATCCTTTGTTATCATAACTTTTTTCAATTAAGAGGAAGCTTTCATTTATTGGGGTTATACTTGGGAGATAATCATTGTTCTTTCGGGATATTAATGTAAGTTGTTTATTAGATATATTATAATTTGCAATTATCTCTTCATCTTTGATAAGGAAATTTGCATTATTAAAGCTAAAATTTATGTTTTCAGGATTAAATCCGATTTGATTATTGAGATTAGTTACTTTACTGTCTGCATTTTCTAAATCTATTATGAAAAAGTTGTTACAATTTTCAGTTTTACAAGTTAATATCGATTTTTTATTATCATTAGAGATTTCTAATTCATAATTATTATTTGCAAAACATTCTTGTGGAAAAGAATCAAACTCGGCGATTTTTTGGGCTTGAGGACTTGATATTTCGAAGATACTCTTTTCTAGTTTATTCAACCAGATACCTTTATTAGGTTTTTGTGATACAAAATATATAGCTTGTGATCCATCAGTTGAAAAGAAAACTTTATCGATTTCTGTAAAGGTTAATTGTTCGAGGTTTAATTCTTCTGGAAAGAGAGTAAGTTTAATATCAGTAACAATTGAGGGTTCTATTTCTATTTCTTTCTTCCAATCTATATATCCCTCCTTTGAAAGTCTAATTTCGTATTTCCCCGACACTAATTCGATTTTTTTAGGTGATGTTCCTTTTTCTTCTCCATTTATATATATTTTTGCATCTTCCGGGGTTGATTCAACATTTATAATTCCATTTTCTGTTATTTCATTTCCTGTAAAGTTGTATCCTCGGGCTATGAAAATTGCAAAAATAGATACAATTGATATAAATAGGATAATAAAAATTGTTATGCCGACATATCTTTTCATTATTTTCACTAAAATGTCTTTTAAGTATATATCATTTATATGTTATATTGCAAAGGATTTATAGATTTAAAAGTTGATTATAATATTTTAAATCTATATAATTTACTATATTTTAATAAGTTTTTATTATGTTTGTTAAGAATATAGGTTTAGATCTTGGAACCTCAAATACAATTGTGTTTGTTGAAGGGAAAGGCATAGTTATAAACGAGCCGACTGTTGTAGCTGTTTCTGTTGAAGAGAGGAAAATATTAGCAATAGGTGAAGAGGCAAAAGAGATGATAGGTAAAGTACCTGAAAATATTGTTGCTAAACGACCTTTAAAGGAAGGAGTAATTGCAAGTTATCGATTGACTGAAGCATTACTCAAATACTTTATAAGTAAGGCTATTGGAAAGGTGAGAGTATTTAAACCTGATGTCATGATTAGTGTTCCTGCTGGGATTACTACTGTTGAAGAGAGGGCTGTAATTGAAGCAGCAGTTTCTTCGGGTGCTGGCAAAGTTTATCTCATTCCAGAGCCTATTGCAGCTGCTATTGGTGCTAAATTACCTATTAATACGTCTGCTGGTAATATGATTGTAAATATCGGAGGAGGAACAACTGAAATAGCAGTTATATCAATGAATGGTATTGTTTCTTTTAATAGTCTTAGAGTTGCTGGAGATAGTTTAAATGACGCAATAGTAAATTATATTAGAAAAGAATATGGTCTTCTAATTGGTGAACAGATGGCTGAAAAGATGAAAATATCGATAGGAAGTGCTACTCCTATCGATTCTCCTATTGAGACTGAGATAAAGGGTAGGGATTCATCATCAGGCATGCCTAAGTCTATGGTGATTAATTCAAATGATATAGTAGATGCTCTGACTCCAATTTTGAAACAAATATTATCATCGATAAGGGAAGTGCTAGAAAGAACTCCACCGGAATTAGCCTCTGATGTTATTGATAGAGGAATGGTTCTTACTGGTGGTACGGCATTATTGAGAAATATTGATGATCTATTTACAAAGGCAATAGGAGTTCCAGCTCATGTCGTTGATGATCCATTATTATGTGTTGTTAATGGGACCAGTGAGGCATTAAGGCATTTAGATGTTATAAAGAGAAGTTTGAAAGGCGACTAGAGGTTTTTTATATAGTCTAATTTTTTATTGATTTAAAAAGTATCTATCAGTATCAACTTTAAATGTTCTGTATCTTAGGTCGGTCAGAATGAAATTTATAAGTCTTGCTGTTGGAGTTTTACTATTAGTGCTAGTTATTGCTATTATTTTAGTTTTTTGATCTTTCAACTTTTTTCTCTAAATAATCAATAATATAAGGTGATGGATCAGTATGGGTATATTTTTTGAAGCCTCTGAATTGTGGGGATCTGTTTACTTCAATCAGATAATATTTATCTTTAGATTCTATTATATCTACTCCAGCAAATTCAGTTTTAGTTATTCTAGCTGCTTTTTCTGCAAGTTTAATTATCTTAGGGTTAAGTTTATATTTTTCCGCATCTGCACCTTGAGAAATATTTGCCCTAAAGTCTCCTGGTACTAGATGTCTTTTCATTGCTCCAATCGCTTTGTAACCAACTACTAATACTCGAATATCACCATCAGTTGGAAGGAATTCTTGAAATATAAATGGCATTAAATCGGGCATTTTCTTAAGGAACTTTTTTACTTCTTTTTTTGTATCAATTTTATAAATATTTTTCCCTTTTCTTCCAGCTGGGTTTTTAATAATTACAGGGTAGGGAAGAATATCTAAATTTTTTAAAATATCTTTCTTATGAATAAATTGAACAGTTTTTGGTTGAGGCAAATTTGATTTGTTTAAGTCTAGGGCGGTAGCCATTTTACTCATAATGATAGGTTTTGTTGCTAATCTCTCATCAACAATTGGTTTTTTTAAAATATCATTTACATATCTTAAAAAGAGTAAAGATTCTGTTGCTTTGTTGAAGTAGATATCCTTTACGAAGTAGCTTCTATAAATACCTCTTATAAGAAAAATGTCAATACTTTCAATATCGATTGCAGATTTAATTGAGAACTTATTGTTATTGAGTTTAAATATCAGGTTAGAGGATGAAAATTTAATTACATCATGTCCTCGTTTTTTTGCTTCTTCTTCTAACCATTTAGATTCAATGGTGTTAGGAGAGCCTAGTATTCCAATTATCATTTAAGATATCTTTAAAAATTAAAATACATAGATAATAATTTTTCAGCAACTGAATTATCCATTTTCATATCTGCAAAGTAATGAACATCAAGACTTGGAAAACGGTTTATCTCATTAATAATACTATTATTATCTTTATATGAT
>CAZNER010000100.1:0-6815 GCA_964572065.1 uncultured Candidatus Saccharibacteria bacterium | reverse complement strand
ATGTTTCTATCTCAGATAGTATTTCTTCTGGAGAATATCCTTCATCTAATCTTAATATAACATATGTGAATCTTATCATATGTCTTGGTTCACTATCTAATCTTATTAGTGATTCTATACAAGGGTAATCATGGAATTGTCTATCTCCATTACTTTTAACATTATAATTATTTACAGGCTCTTCGTATTCGTAAATCTCATCTAAATCAAATTCTTTTCCTATATTGTGTGCTAATACCTTACATAGCCCACCCTTTATGTTATAGGTTCCAGGTATCCTCATTAGTCTCCTTACATCACCGAATATCTGTTCATCAACTGTATTAAGAGACAAAAGATTCTTAAAGTGTCTTTGACATACCCTTAGTTGTTTTCTAGTATAAACTTTAGGATCAGTTATAACTAATACATGAAAACCTTTTCTACCACTAAATGTTAAATATGCACCATAATTCTCTCTGACAAAATAATTATATAATCTCTTGGCATCGTCCCAAGCTTTCCTTAAATCATCAGAATCAAAATCAAATGGCATAAATAATAAGTGAGGATGATTATCTTTATATGTACTAATAGATAGAGCAATATTATCTATACTTAAATGCTCTTCTATAACCTTAATTATATCCTTTCTTGATTTAACTACTTCTTGTTCGTAATATCCAATATATCTATATCCAAATGGAATATCAAGAAAGTCTCTCATTTTCATAATTCCTAATTTTTTCTATATATTGTGTGAATAAATATCTAGCATCATTTTCACTTTCACAAGTATCTAATACCAATAATGGGTTTCCATAGATACCTTCCTCTATTATTTCTCCATTAGCTTCTAGATATTTCTTTATCTTCTCTAATTCCTTTATATCTCTTGTTTCTATTAACACATCATATAGATATGTAGTCTTCCCGATACTTAATATGAAATTATTTATCCTTTTTCCTTTTATTTTTATTGCTTTGTTCATCAATTATCCTCTCTAATTCTTCTAATCCTGGACTCTTTATATTAAGCTTATCTTTAATTTCAAATATGTCTCCTTGTATATCCCATAATTCCTCTTTGATATTTTCTAATGTTTCTCTAAGGTTATCCACTCTACAACAACAGAATTTATGTCCTTTTAGTTTAGCTAGTATATAATGTTTCCAACATAAATAAGACCAACTACCTTGAAATTTAGGATATTTATAATTCCATCCTTCTATGTTACCTTCTTCTATTTCACCAGTGTCTTCGTCCTTTACTTTCAGTGGGTATATCTCCATGTATGGTTTTTTACCACATGTAAAACCATCATTCTTTCTCCAATCGCATCTAAAGGTGCTCATGATTTGATCTCACTCTTTAATTCCCATATGGAACATATCATTCCTTTTTTAGCTTCTTTTATAGCTAATTTATGTAATTTTTTGTAATCACCGTCATAGATTGTTTTAGATGTACCTAGATTCTCATCATATACATCTAAGGAATATTGCTCCTTATTATAAGCCTTCTCTTTATAATGTAATTTATCAAGCACTTTCATAATTAATCCTCAAATTTTCTCTTTATTATTTTAAATATAAATAATCCTGCTATTGCAGATGCAAATATTGATTTATATAAGATATCTCTTTCAGAGGTATCATTAACATAATACATCATTAAACTATATATTATAGTAAAGGTTATAGCTACTGAACTAAGATACAAACCAAATGTAATATCATTCCTCATTATATCTCCTCAACCATATATATTGTTTTCCTAAACATACTTTACATTTATGTTTTTTATTATTATCTAAAACTGTATATCCATCTCCATTGCATTCAGTACATTCCACCTTAACAAATTTAGGATCCACTTCCATTATCTTATCGGAAACTTGTACAATCTCATCCCTAATTTTATTTATATCTTTAACTAATTGATTATTCCTTTTAATCAACTCGTCATATTTTTTATCTAATTCTTTTTTATTCATATTAATCTCAATATAGAAAGAAATAAGAGAGGATATTAATTAATCCTCAAGTTATCCTTAACATTGGGTACAAGGTACTTCACAAGGGGGACAGAATTCACAAGGTATGCATTCGTCGCAGTAACCACAGAACTCCTCATCTGTACATGGTATATAGTCCCATGTATATGATGTGAAACATCCACAGCTTGTAATATCTACTCGCCATGTAAGTTCAATGCAATCCATTAAGTCACAACTTGTATAACAAGCCACAATATCTCTAAGTTCTGATAAATCTAGCTCATATATTCCATCATAACCAACTTCATTGTAGACTGGTAACCAATAATGATCCATTACGCATGGTAGAATATCTAAACAAGTATATTCAAACCAGTCAAAATCTATATATAGATAGAATTCAACTTTCATTAAATCATCTTCAGCATCATCTAACTCTACAAAGAAATTCCAGGCATCACAATAACAGAAATATCCTTCTGGTCCATGATCAATTACTGTTGGTGGACTATTAGGTGCTAAATCTTCACCGTCTTCACCAGCTGGTCCTTGGGGTCCTGTAGCTCCAGTGTCTCCTTTTGGTCCTTGCGGTCCAGGTGCACCGTCTGCTCCATCAATTCCATCTGCTCCATCTTCACCATCAGCTCCGTCTGCTCCAGCTAAACCTTGCGGTCCTTGAATTCCAGCTGGGCCTTCTACTGTATCCAAATCCAGTTCATCTATATCAGTTTGTACTGATACATGGTTACTATATGCATACATAAAACCACCTAAAGCTAGTAATAGTGCTACAACAGCTACTATGAAAACGACACCTAGTCCAGTAACTCCTTTATCGTTATCTTTTCTCATATTTTTTTCCTCCTTTCCTTTATATTTTTATTAACATATTATACATTTGTAATCCTAACGTTTGAAAACTGGTAAAGTCATAAACAAAATAGTAGCTATAACAAATGCATATAAGATTCCATCACCGAGATTGCTCTCCATGAGTTTCCATCCTAAATACACTGCTGAGCCTATAAATGCTATAGACCAAACCAATATTATCAACGTTTGTAATAACTCTTTTTTAGAATATTCCTCTGTCATATTATCCCTATCGAAATTTATTTAACAGCTCAATAACTTTTTTATCATCGTACTTTGCAAGCTCAGTTAATAAAAGCTTTTGTACTTCTTTTACTTGACCTATGCTTAGGTTTTGTTTACCACCCTCGGCAAGTGTTACTGCTTTTGCTAATTTATTTTGATTTATACCTAACACTTTAATACCTCCTTTAACCCAATGGGTTATTGTTCCATGCTTCAACATATAACCATTCTAATATCTCTAATATCCTTAATATTATATAATATAGTAGCATATTTTATCATCTTAATTTTTAATCCTTAAAGTAAAGTTAAAGACAGTAGTCAAGAATGGGTAGTAAATTGTAACTTGGTTAGTCTGTCAGTTGTAAATCAGTGAAATTGCTATACATAGTAAATTGTCAGTTTGATACTGAGTTCTACGATGTATGGGTTGTTGTAAGTAGATATATCGTGAATCACACTCGGACTCGAACCGAGAGTATAGTCTCCAAAGGACTATGGGTTACCATTACCCTATATAATTCTTTTTATATCTAATCGCAGATATGATGAAGGTTTATTTATTTAACAAGGTTAAACCCTCTTGAAACCCTTGCATTCTTGCCACTACTGTCTCTCACAAAAGTGAGTCTAAAGCTCGATTTTAGCGTTTAAGTTTTGTTTCTGTATTCCAGTGTTAATCTTTCGTTCTTGGGATGCTAGCTCATTAAGGCGTTTTTCAACTTCTTTTCTCTCGAACATAGGTTCGACTGAGATTTCAGTTGTTTCTAGAGCTACACCTTCTTTGTCTTGTCTTGTTACTTTCTTACTGTGTTCTTTGTCTTTAGGAAGATTACCTTTAACAGCTTCTAAGAATTTATGTTTAACTCTTACAGCTTCTCGTTTTTGTAATTCTCCTAGGACTTTACTTGCATTGTATTTCTGAATTGCTGTCTTAACTTTCATTAATTCGTCAATCAATCCATAGATTTCATGACAGAATTGATCTACTGTTTGTTTCTCTCTAGGTATGTATTCAGATTTTCTATCGTCTCTTGTATGGTCTACAGTTAATTCCTTTCTGTATTTTAGTTCTTCACAGTTAACTTCTTGCACTTTGTCTACAATTTGTCTTTCGAGTTCTTTCTTTTTCTCGAGTAGTTCATTTATGTTATATTTTGTCATATGATTTTACCTCCTTTTAATTTATTTTTATATTCCTTATTATTAAATATTTTTATCCATTTTTGTCTATGTTGATTAAACTTTCTTGCATAATATTTTTGATTTGTTTTTATTATACCATCCTAATAGGATTTCAGCACATTCCCTGTGCAACCTATTTTGGATGTTCTCTTTATATTTTTTCATTAATCATCTAATATATAATCAGCACTAAAATCAAATGCTAAACTAATTCTCTTTTTTATTTGCTCTCGTATTTTTCTATTTACTTTACTTGCAATATAACAATCAATATATTTTTGCTCTTGAGTTAGCTTATCAAATGGTTTCTGAGCATCTTCATTATATGATTCTGGATTTAGTTTTTGTGTTGCTTCTAAATACCATTCATGTAATTGTTCTGGGTCTATCAATTCAATACCTCCATTATTTTCTCTGCTAATTTTTTACCGATTCCATCTACTTCTTCTAAATCAGTTAGATTAGCTATTGCTATATTCCTTATTGAACCGAAATGATTCAATAATTTCTTGGCTTTACCTACAGATACTCCCTCTATAGCGGTAAGGGAATTCTCCTTTCTCATCTTAATAGATTTAGCCTTTCTCATTTGAGGTGCAGGTCTTGTTGATTTACCTTCCTCATGTATCTTTTTATCTAGACTAGCTATATAGGATATAAATTCTTCTTCATCTTGTAAGAACATAACCTTTAGCTTTGGATATCTTGTAGTTAAAGTAATTAAGGTTCCAAGATAACTCCTATGTATATATCTACCTCTACTGAAGTAGAATGTCTTCCATAGATTATCTAATGTTATACATAATACTGGATGTTCATATTGACATAGATTATTTAATTGTTCATATAATCTGTTAGACATTATTGATTGAACTAAATCCTTATCCTTTCTCTCAATAGCATATCCGTTATCTAACAAATAATCACCAACTTCAATAAATTCTTCTTTAACATCTAATTTCTTTTGGCGTAATGCCTTTATTATATTATTCGGTTCTCTACTATCTACTATAATCATAGTTCTTCTATCATTATATCATCAGGGTGCATTTCAGTGGCTTTATATCTGCCACTTATATATGATGTATAAAAATTAGTATATCCTTCACTTATGTTAGGGTTAATTACATATTTAATTACGTACCTATAACCGATAGGAAATTTTTTAGATGGGTATTTCATATCTACTGGTTTAACATTTATAACCTTTATAAACCAACTTCCTTTACCATATCTCTCAGCTTTATCTTCTATTTTATAATATTTGTTCTTTTTTAGAAATAAATAATCTCTAATTATATAATCACCAAATAAGGTTTCCAATCTTTAGGTAATCTAAATATATTATCTTTCTGTGGTTCTATTACCCATACCGTTCTTGCTTTATCCACAAAACAATTTACTGCGTGTGCTCCACCTGGAACATCAGCCCATAATATACCAAAGGGTATCGATCCCCATTTAGGGTTAGATATAGCTCCCATGAGTGCAAATGAAAAATCATCACAATCATAGTATTCAGGTATATATTTATATAAATCTATCTGATTAGCTTTCAAGAACTTTTTTAGTTCTGTTTTGGTTATGGTTGCATAGTGTGTATCAGCATACATTATCTTGGCATCTGGAAATTCTGCAGCTAATACGGTATATAATTCACTTATACCTATTTTCTCTAATCCTTCTGGGGGATTAAGTTGATTTTCGGGTTCACCACAAATCATGGTTTTAAACCATTCCATACACATATCATTCCTCTTATTTTATTAATTCGTATTTTATTTTATTAAACATTCCTCTTCCAATAGTTAGTTTTGTTTTATTACATTTTACTGTATAAGGACCATGTCCTAATTGAATACTAGTTATTTTCAATATAGAACCCTCTCTGATTCCCATAACTGAGAATTTACGTTTACAAGTATATCCTCCATTGATATTTATTACTCGTATTTTATCACCAATTGTCAATTTTTCAGTCATATATTTATCACGCTAAATATGCCATATGCGGCATTTTAATATAGTCACGGGTATGTTACCCTTCGGAAAACACGAAACTGCTGCATGCGGCATTTTACATACTCATATTTTAGTATATGCGGCAGTTTTTACAAAGTCCTCGACCTTATTTTTTCATAAATTTTGTTACTATTCTTTTAAGGTCTTTTACTAATCTAATATGTCTTATAAATTCCTCTTCGGGTAACTCTAAAGTTATTAATTTCCAGCCACAATTCTGACAAGTTCTGGATCGTTTTATATAGCCACTATCTAACTTCCATGAATTGTCCACTTTAAACCTACTTGATTTACAAACTTTACAAATCATCTTCAAACTCCGATTCGTATTCTAAGAATTTATCTAGTGGGTTATTGGATATACCATGTGTTAAATTCCATTTTTCTTTAATCTTATCTAATCTATGTATGACAAATATATTCTTGTCATTATCAAAGACTATTTCTAATTTATCTTTATATCTTAAATCGTCGGTATACATCCGATATTCTGCTTTCATTCGACTAAAGATCGGTTCAATAATCACTTTG
>CAZNER010000099.1:0-6843 GCA_964572065.1 uncultured Candidatus Saccharibacteria bacterium | reverse complement strand
AAAGCTATCAAAAAGCATTTAAGAAAATTTATGAATCTATTAGAGAATCAGGCGTTCCTTCTCTTTTAGCTATGTTGCCTGGATTAATGGATGTTTCAATGGACAAAGCAATTACAGGTGTAAATATTCCGAGAAATTTAATGGCAGAACAAGAGTTTGTTAAAAATTGGGGTGGCTTATATGGCAGATTGCCTACTGCTGAAGAAATCAGTATGGGTGTGTATGGCTCTACTCAAGGTCCTAATGTTCAAGTTAATATAAATAATCCTATTGTAACTGACCAAGATTTAATTAATAGTTTAGTTGACCAAGCTCAACAACAACTTGGAGAAGCTCTTGAGTTAGCTAATAATGGAGCTAATTAAAAATTATATGAGTTCAACAATTACTTACAATTCATACAATTTACAAACTGCTAATATTATAACAGAGAAAATTTTGCATACTTCTGCTCCTTCAAATGAAGTATTACTTCAGAGAAAAGTAAGAAGAGATGGGAGTGTGTTAATGTCTAATTATTGGACTCAGAAGAGGATTCAATTATCAGGACATATTTTAGGAAGTTCTGTATCTGATTTAGATAGTAAAATTGATACATTGAAACAAAATTTAGTAGGAGAAAATCAAAATTTAGATATTGGATATGCAGGAGGAACAAGAAGATATATTGCTACTTTAGACTCTTTAACTATTGATAGAGAGCATTTCCATACTTCCTGGGTGCCTTTTGCTTTAGAATTTATATGTGCTGACCCTTTTGGCAGAGCTACAAGCTCTACACAAGAAACCTTAACAGGACAAACTTCTTCTCCTTTTACTAAAGTATTTACTATGGGGGGGAGTATTGGTGCTTATCCTGTCATTACTCTTGATTTTACTACTGGAGATAATGTAACAGCAGTAAAAATAGAAAATGAAACCACAGGAGATTATATCACTATTACTAGAAGTTTTTCTAATGGCGAATCTTTAGAAGTTGATTGTGATAATTTAACTGTGGAAGTAGATAGTTCAGCCGTAGATTTTACTGGGGTATTTCCTGAGTTTGTAGTCGGCTCTAATTCTTTAAAAATTACAGTAACGGGAACTCCTTTTGACATTGATTTAGATATTACCTATACAAATTTATATTTATAATATGGCATCAAAAAATCATAAACTTTCATATAAACTCTATCAGCCAGATGGAACTTACTTAAAACTGCTTACTGAAGTGGGTAATATTTTATCTGAATTTCAAGTTAATAAAACTATAAATGGCGGAGTTAGTAATTTAAAAGTTATTATTAATGCTCCTATTGATGATTATGATGAATACGATTCTGTAAAAAATCCTAATGGGGTTATTAAGTATGGCAATAGATTAAAAGTATATCTAAATGATGATTTTAATACAGATACACTTATTTTCTATGGATATCTAGTTAGGGTTAGCCCTCAATATGGAAATAATCAAGAAAAAGTAGAGTTAACTTTTTATGGGGCAATATCAAAATTAAGTAATGATTATTATAGAACTCACTCTGACCCAATAGATTTTTATGTTCCTGAATCAGCAATTTCTACTTCTACTATTATAAAAAATATTAGTGATAATTATATAGACAATATTTCCAATTCAATGATTAGTTATACTTGGGGAGTAACTATTGATGATTGTGCAAATACTGTTTCATATACTTTTGATAGAGTAAAACATTTAGACTCATTGAAAAAAATACAAGAGTATTTACCTGCTACTTGGTATTGGTATATTGATGCGGGCGGAGTTGTTTATGTTAAAGATAGTGCAAGTTCTACTCAACATAGTTTTACTATCGGAAAAGATATTTCTGAAATTAAAGCACATAAATCAGCAGAGAGCATTGTGAATTATTTTTTCTTGTGGAATGGTCGTTCAACTGCTGATGCTTCTTATGTTTATGAAGAATATAAAGATGCTACTTCTCAAAGCAATTATGAAGTGATGACTTTATTTCAGTTGGATTCAGAAGTATTAATTGATTCTGTGGCAGATATAAGAGGAAATGCTTTAATCACAAATAAAAAAGACCCTAAACAACAACTAACTATTGAATTGACAGATGAATATGATTTAGCAAGTATAGAGCCTGGACACAGAGTTTTAATTAGAAATATCAGAGACGGAAATCAAACTACTTTTCAGGATAATTTAGTTATAAAAAGAGTTTCTTATAAAATAGATAGTGCTTTAGTAGAGCTTGACCAAATAGGACATGATTTAACGAAATACACTTCTATGGAAGAAACTGCAGTAGAGCTTTCTATTATACAGGCACAGCGTTCCACCGAAGGAATACAAGCAGGAGATACCCCAATAACTGAAGCTAATATTGAATATTCAGGAGGTAATTTTATAAATGAAAATATTATAACTGCTTATACAGGAATAGGAGATAATGTAATAGGATTAAATGGAACAGATGCTATTTTAAGGTCTTATGGCAAAACAGGTTTTAATAATTCAAGTATTGGCTTTTGGATGCAAAAAGACACATTTAATGATGTCTTTTTTGAATTATACGCAGATAGTGATAATTATTTAAGATATAATTCAAATACAGGAAAATTAGAACTTGCAGGAGATATTACACTCGGTCCAAGTACTACAATTACTTGGAGTCAGATTTCAGATGCTAATCCACCTAATAGTGCTGATTTAAAAAATGGTGGCTGGACTAATAGCATGGACGATTTAATAAATGGAAATGTTTCTGGCGGAACTTTTATTTCAAGTACAACTGTCTATTCACCTATTATTGCAGGCAGTAGCGGTTATTTTAGAGATAGCATTGAAATAGGTGCTTCTGGTATAGGAGGAGTATTAAAATCTTATAACAAATCAGGTTATGGAAATGGTTCTTCTGGTTTTTGGCTGGAATATGAATCAGGAGGAGATATAAGATTTGAATTATATGATGATGCTACTCATTATATACGATTTGATACTGGAGGTTCTCCTGCTTTGATAATTAGAGGAGGAGTAAATGCAGATGATATTTATACAGGTACTTTATCTGCGGATAGAATAGCCTCTACTTCCATAGAAGCTGGTAAATTAGGAACAACTGTTATTTCTGGTGGAAAAATAATTACTGGTTTATTGACTGCGGATAATATACAAGCAGGTACTTTATCAGGTAGAACTGTAAAAAGTTCTTCTGGCAATTCAAGAATAGAATTAATTAATGGAGATTATTTAGATTTCTATTCTGGCGGAGTAAGAAGGGCAAGATTAAGAGGAACTACTTTAGGTGCTGGTGGTATTCAATGCACTGCTGGAGATTTTTTTATCCCAAATAATAGGTCTTATTGGATTGCTGATTCTACTGGTAGTGCTACTAAGTATGGGGGTATTGGAATTACAAGTGGAAATCTTCTTTGGATTACTTGCGGAACAACTGATAATTTTTATATTAAAAATAATGCTCAAACAGTTAATCTTCTTACTGCTACAACAACACAAACTTACGTACCTCAGTTAATTTTTAGTACTGGTGAATACATTAATTCTAATTCAGGAAGTAATGATATGCGTTATTATGCAGGAGATAATCATGAGTTTTATCAAGGAGCTACTATAAAAGCAATTATAGATGAAAATATTTGGACAGCAGGAGATTTACAAGCAAGTGGCTCTAAACCTTTTGTTATTCCTCATCCTGACGGAAGTGATAGATTTCTTAGATACACAGCTCAAGAAAGTCCTGATGTTTGTGTACGGTGTAGAGGTAAAGCTAAAACAGGAGTAGATAAAAAAATTACAGTTATTTTGCCAAATCACTTTTATTTGGTAACTGAACCAACTGGTTTAATAACTGTTAATTTAACTCCAATTGGTCCAGCACATATATTTTTAGAGAAAGAACCTACTAATGAAAAAATTTTTGTGGAGAGTTCTGAAACAGAAGTGGATTTTTTCTATGAAGTAGTGGCTGTGAGAAAAGGATATTTAAACAGTATAGTTGAATTAGATGAAACAGATGTAAATTTAACAGAAGGAGATAAAAAAGTTATTACTACTATAAAAACTATTAAAAATAAAAACAAAGATTCACAAGACCATTATGATAAAATGAAAGATGAAGTAGATGACCTTTTTAAAAAATAATTAATTAATATATAAGTAAAAAGTTATGAGTAAAAGTAATAAAAAAGAAACAAAACAATTAACTCCTCTTGAAGTTATAGACCAAGCAATTGAGGAAAAAACAGCCAAGTTAGATGGCTTAAGTGCAGAAATAAGAAATGCACAAAATATCCTTCAACAAACAGAGCCTCAATTATTTGGTTTACATGGAGCAATTAATTCTTTAAAAGAGTTAAGAGAAAAAATGACTAAATAAATAATTCATAAATCCCTATGAAAAATGATAATCTCAAAAAGCAACGAACTCGTTGCATGGTTTACAGTCGTGTAGTGGGTTGGCTTACTCCACTCCATAACTGGAATAATGGTAAAAAAGCCGAGTTTGAGGAAAGAAAGGTTTTTAAAATTAACGAAAAATCTTATGCAAATAATAGGTAAATGCTTAAAGACAGAAGAGTTTAGAAAGTATGTTGAAAAGAAATTTTTTGGCTTTCTTCCTGCCAATAAAATTGTTTTACATCATACTCATAAACCTACTCCTGAACAATGGGAAGGAAAAAGAACTATTTACAATTTAAAAAGATTTTATGAAAGGAAAGGTTGGACTACTGGACCTCATTTATTTATTGCTCCAGATGGTATTTGGTTATTTACAGATATGCGAAAAAATGGTACTCATGCAGGAAAAGGAAATTGGAGAAGTATTGGAATTGAAATGGTAGGTGATTATGATAAAGAAGTTCCAAAGGGAACTATTTGGGAGTATGCAAAATTTGTTATAACTGTCTTGAACAGGAAACTTAATCTAAAAAAGGAAGATATTAAGTTCCACAGAGATTACATGAATACTCATTGTCCAGGATTAGCAGTGGATAAAAAATGGGTTCTTAGAGAGTTAGCACAGTATTCTACTTTTCCTAACGGAAGTATTTTGAAATCTAAAAACAAATCAACTGTGTATTATGTTTTTGATAATGTAAAGTATCCAATACCTGATTGGGATACTTACCAATTTTATTGGGAGGAACATATTCCAATAAAAGAAATATCTGATATAGAGCTAAGTAATTTAACAGAAGGCAAAATATTACCTTCTATAAAAACAATTGTATGAAGTTACTATCTGCACAACAAAAATCATCATTAAAAGTAGCTGGCTTAGCTACTGTTGCCACAGCTTTGATTTCATTTACTATTAACAAATTAGTAGAAATTGAATTGAATTTTTGGATGCTAATTGTTTTATTAGTAATTGGAATTGGAGTTTTTGTTTATCTTGATTTAAGGGGAAGTGGAGGTGGGAATTAAAATCACTTTTTTAACCCTTTTTCAATATAGTTAACCTTAGGAATGGACTTTTGTCTATTCCTTTGGTATCTTAATATGAAATATTTTTTAGTATTCTTGAATATTATTACTATTTTTTTAGCAATAGGAATGTTTAGAAAAGCAATAGATATTGTTGAAGCAAAAATAGCAGTTAAACTGCTAATAATTATTTTAATAGCTTGTCTTACTGCTTATCTTTTATTTTTTGTAACTGTTCCACTTTCAATTTGCTTAGAGCTGTAGAGCCGATAGCAATAGCATCAGCTTCATCTTCTCCTAAATCTTTTTTATTAAACTCTAATTTGACTATTTTTTGATAATCTTGTTTTTTGCTTCTAGGAGGAACAGAATAATGACTTCTTACTTCTTGAGGGCTAATATCTATTATTTCAGAATTCTTATTAAAAATAATACAAAGGATAACTCCTCTTGCTTGTCCTAGCTTTAATCCTGATTGTGGATTTCGCCCTATATATGGAGTTTCTATAGCAAAATGATTAATATGTCCTTTATTGCTTAAAAACGCTTCTACGGCTTGTTTTAAGGCTCTGAGTCGGGTATATAAAGGAGTTTTAGGATTGAATTTAAGTTGTTTTGACTCAATTAGTTTCTTATCTTCAAAGAAAGCAATACCGGCATTATTAGTGCCGGGGTCTATGGCTATTAATTTATTCATAAATTTTCAAAAAAGTCCGCCTATTTTGTTATTTTAAAGTTTTATAAAATCTTCTGTTGTAGTAACTATCAACTTCCAATGCCAAGGTTCTTCTGGATATCCTGTTCTATATGCGTTATCTTCACGATAACTTTGTTCAAGATTATATTTATAAGCATTATCAACCAGCCATTTATATTCTGGCAATTCTTTAAAAGGCTTTTCAAGCTCTAACCTTTCTATACTATCATCTCTTTTGCCATTTTTCATGGGACAGCCTGCAAAATCTACTGCTAATCCTGTTTGATGTTCACTTTGCCCTGCTTTTGCTATTATTTCTTTATCTTCTGCTAAATTATACATTTCTTCCTGTTCTTCTTTATCTCTATATCCTGAAACAACTACTAAGCACATACCATCTTTTTCAGCATCTCTAATTATATCTTCTACTACTGCCTTGCCCATAGATTCTAAACTAACAGTAGAATTTAAGTAACTAGCTCTTTCAGAAAGTAGAATAGTATATCTTCCTTCTTGCCAATTAGGGTCTAAATATTCTCCTTTATTTATATGTCCATCTCCTGAAACATAAATTTTACTATCCTTTGTAACTTTGGTATTTATAGCTTTTTGATAATCTAGAAAAAGAACTAAAGCGAGAATAATAGTAAAAATAAGTATTGCAGAATAAATAGCTATTTTTATTGGTTTTTTCATAATTTTATCATTATTTATTATACTATTATTA
>CAZNER010000098.1:0-7051 GCA_964572065.1 uncultured Candidatus Saccharibacteria bacterium | reverse complement strand
TTTAGAATTGATTGGCATTGTAAAAAAAGAATTAAATTTTAGCCAATCTTCTATTGTACCTATCGATTCAATACAATAATAATACATATAATACTCATCTCCTCCTGGTACTCTATACATATCAAAAAATCGTATTAAGTTTGGATGTGGATAAATTTTAGTAGCCTCTAATATCGCCCTTATAATAGTCCCTTGTGTTCTCCATAAATAATCCATCGCTCTAGTCCACAATTCCCCTATTTTAATTCTATCAGTTTCTCCTACTTCCTCCTGTTTTACTCTAATTACAGGTCTCCCAATCACAGTTAAATCTCTACATCTAGTAACTGTTTCACAATTTTCATACACCATAAATTGAAGACGCTAATTAAATTTTATTATTTTAACATCCTATATTAATTATATCAACTATATAAAATCATTGATACATTAACAAAAATCTTGTAAAGTATATTAAGTAAATGAAAAATTCAAATACTTCTTCAAAACAAATCGATAATATCATATATATCTCAGTATTAACCTTTGCTGTAATTATAATATTCACTTCAATAATAGTAATAATAACTCAGGGTTTGAAAATAAATCCAGATGACAGCCGTATTACTAAATCTGACACACTCGGCACTATATCTACATCAGTTTCAATTTCTATATGCGGAAATGGAATTCAAGAATATACAGAAGATTGTGATGGACCAGATTTCAGTGGAAATTCATGCTCAACCCTTGGTTATGACGGAGGAACTCTCACTTGCAACGCTAATTGTACCTTTAATACTTCATTATGTATTACTCTAGTTCCAACATGCGGCAATGGTGTAAAAGAGTCAGGAGAAGACTGCGATGGCAGCGATTTAGGAGATATGACTTGTTTATCATTTGGGTATTTAGGAGGTACTCTGACTTGTAATACAAATTGTACATATAACAAATCAAACTGTATTATAGCACAAGCTGAAATTCCTCTTCCTGAAACTGGAGAAGAAGAAATTGAAGAGGAAGAAGATAATGACGCTGATGATGACGGAATGATTGATTCATGGGAGAATCAATATAGTTGTATGAATAGCTCAATTGATGATTCTGATTTTGACTATGATAATGATGACCTAATTAATTATGAAGAATACAGTAATAATACTGACCCCTGCGATAATGATACTGACTCTGATGGTATGCCTGACGGTTGGGAAGTAAAATATGAATTAGATCCAATTTTTGATGACTCATGGGAAGATCCTGACGAAGATGGATTTACTAATCTAGTAGAATATCAGAATGGTACAAATCCTCATGTCTATGATAAATCTGGACTCATAATTGATAGAACTACTTTAAATCTATTAGATTTGAAAGAACTATCTCAATATACCAACTGCCTCATAGCTTTAATAATCATTTTTGTATCAATAATTACCACAGTTGTTATTATAATTAAAGTTAAAAGATCAAAAAAGTAATTATTCTTCTCATTTGAACTTAGCCTTTTAAATATCTAGTATATCCACTTATGATCTCTTTCATTTCATCTAATAAGTTGGGATTATCTTCATAAACTTGAACAGCAAACCTAGTTAAATCTCCTAAATTAAATCCTGCTTCTCTTAGTACCTTTCGAATCATCTTGGAACCAATATCAGATTCTTCTGCTCCACATATTCTTCTCTCAAACTCCCATACAACTCTAGCTAGTACTTCTATTATTGAGCCTTGACCATTTATTAAAACTCTCTCAGAAATAGAACTCATTTTTGCAATTTCTCTATAAGCCTCATATATTGCTTTATGGAATTCTAATTTTTTACTATCCCATGTATCAAGTGAGGCTTCACCTGCTTCAGTTCCTCTGCCCACTGAGGCTATTATTCTTCCTCTTTCTGTAAATTCCTCAATTGCTATGTCTAAAATAAATACCCAGTCTGCTACTACATCATGTATCATTTCGGTTTGTAACTGATTAATATATTCTAGAGATACACCTCCAACAAGACCTTGATAAACCAAAGATGATGTTATATCTCTAACTGAAATTATTACGCCTCCTATATTCTCATCTAGAAAAGGAACTATACAATTATCAATTAATACTTTCCTTGCCTGCATATAACCTTCAAGATATTCATCTGGAGTTGCTACTTGCATTTTTAATCTCTCTCTCAATTTTAAATTATTTCTTTGCCATTCTAGATCGATATCTCTTTCTATTGATGAATATAAAACAGCACCAGGTTCGCATACCAATAAGATTGGAATTCTTACAGGAATATTAAAATTTGCACAGTAATCATTAAAAGCTTCTAAAACAGCTACTAACAGATAAGCCTGCACATTTTTTCCAACCATCTCTCCTCCTTCTAGTGTTAGATAAACTCCCAACCTATCTGGAGATTCAATACTCATAAAAAATGCTCACAAAATAAATGAGCAGTTGTGAGCATTTTATATATATAAGAATACCAATGATATATACAACTAGGAGAATACTCGATAGTATTTATTACACAATATATAGTATATTATAAAATAGATACTATTTAAATATGTTTATTAATTTACTTAAACTTCCCTCTGAAACTTCTTCTGAATTATATCTAAAATATCTCCAACAATTTCTTTCTTGCTTTTTTTACCATCAACTACTTCCCATGGACAAAAAATATTTTGTTCTATCATCTTCTTATAATTTATATCAATTGATTTAAGCTTTTTTATACTACTTCCCCAATAATCTTCTTTGTCTCCATACCCTTCTAGCTCTCTCTCTCTTTTTGCTTTTTCATAAGGAGTATCAATATAAATACTTAAATCAGGAATTGGTAATTTTACTAATGAAGCTACTTTTAAAGCATCTTTAACGGACATAGCTTTTTCATATAATACTTGATAAGCTATAGTTCCTGTGAAATAGCTCTCAGTAATTACATAACCTTTTTTTCGAAACACATTTATTCTTTCGGTATGTGCAACTTGATCCAACAAAAATGCTAAAAATCTCTGATTTGGTGATTTAGTTACTCCTTCATGTATAGTCGGATATATTACATCCTCAAATAATAAACCTGCCCTATCTGGGAAATCCTGATCAATAACTTTATACCCGTCTATTCGTAACTTCTTAGCAATATCTTTATATAATTTTTTCCCTCCTCCTACTATTGATTCAACTACAATAAACATTTTAATATTTACTAATGTTATATATGTTCTATTCAATCTAAATAATCAATCATATCTTCTCTTCGTTTTTTATCAATTCTTTTTCTCAATTCATTAAATTCCTTAGAATCTTCTAAATAATACTGATGAGATGCATACCTGACAAATGTGACATTATCTAAGTCCTTTAATTCCTTCATAACTAATCTAGCTATATATCTAGTTGAAATATCCTTTTTACCTTTTTCTAAAATTTCTATCTCAATTTTATCTGTTAAATGGGATATTTTTGATAAAGATATTTTTCTTCCTTTAGCTGCCTTTCTTATACTTTCCTTTATCTTATCCTTATCAAATAATTCTCTTTCACCATCTTTCTTTCTTACATAAATATTTGATAGATCTGCTTTTTCATAAGTAGTAAATCTTCTTCCGCACTTCGTACACTCACGTCTTCTTCTGCTAATTAATAAATCCTTACTATCTCTTTTCTCAATAACTCTAGTTTTTTTATTTTTACAAAAAATACATCTCATATATAAATTTTTATATTTAATTAAACTCTATTTTAAAGATAATAATCCTTTATATACTATATATAGTATTTATTTACATTTGTCAACACAATTTGTATATGCTACAATACATATTGTGTCTCTTCGTTACTATTGCCCCATATTATTGTAAATTTATAATTTTAATATTTGGTAAGAAAACACACTAGCAATATCAACCCTAAGATGTCTACAGAATATCAACCAGAACAAGGAAAACTAAATGAAAGATTGTTAACTGTTCATCCTCATCCTGCTATGTATGGTGCTTTAGAAGGTCCAGGATCAACTGGAAAATCTAGTATAATAAGAGATCTACCTAGTATATTAGCTGATCTATTAGGTCATAGCATAACAACATTACCATATCATACGTTTGCAGAACCATTTACTCCAAGTAATTGGCCACCAGGTGTACCACCTCCATATCAATTAACAAAGAGACAATTAGCAGGTAATAATCCATTCACTTATGCTATATATTTAACAGCTACACGAAGAATGATTTGGGGATGTTCAACTTTTGATGGTGAACTACTAGATCCTCTATTCTATGATACCTTAAGAAATCCTAAAGGTATATTAATAGGTGACAGAAGCCCTCTTTCTATGATTTATCAAGGTGTATATCCTGGCAGCAATGTTCAGTTTGATGCAAGTACGATATTTCCAACACTTTATGGTGATAATCTAATACCTTTTCCCGACTGTTTATTTGTTTTAATGCCTGATCCTGAAGCACAAAAGCAAAGATTAATAGCTCGAATTGAAGCAGATGGAGGAGAATTAACTGATTTTGGAGACGCAGTAGATTTCCAAACTAAAATAATCCAAGGATATGAAGCTACCCTGAGAATAATAAGAAGCTGGCCCGGAGTATATCGATTAGAATCACAACAAGTAAAATATAAATTATCTATAGGTATTACTACAGCAATAGCTTTAGTTATATTTGCTAATATGATTGAAAAAGGATTATATGAACCAGAACATACTCTAGTTTATACACTTGAAAGCCCTTATACTGGTATGAGAGCATATGTATATAGAAACATTGTTGGCAGATCAATTAATGAAGGAAGTAAGTATTTTATCTTAAATCCAAATGATAGAGCAAGATGGAATCAACATAAAATTATTGTTAAAAATTATGGCGATTTGGCATTATTAATTAGAGGTTTTAATCTATATGTAATTATTATCGAAGATCCTACTAAAACAACTTTACAAGATGCAATAAAAACAGCCCTAGATGGAAGTTATACCCTCTTAAAATCTGACAATATAATATGTCCCGACTTATATCCAAGAGCTTGGAGAAATATAACATGGTAAATTTGCTACAATTCCTTACTCATATACAATTTATCAATTCTGTAACCTAACTTTTTATAATAATTCCTTGTCCCAATAGCTGATATTACAGAAATCTTATTATAACCGCTTCTTTTAGAAATTACCTCCGCCTTCTTAACTAACTTTGTACCTATACCTTTATGCTGTATTACATTACTATTTTTTGATTTAATCTTACTACTAATTCCATATACATGTACCTCTCTAATTATCGCAGAGTTTCTCAATTCTCTGATAAAATGATCTTCTGAATATTTTTTTAAAGGTACTGATAATCTTAAAAATCCGATAATCTTATTCTCGTTTGTTACATAACTTAAAAAATATTCGTTATTTACATTAGTTTTATATTTAATCATTTTTAAAACTATATTTTTAATCTTAACACTACTATCTCGTATTTCTCTACATCTGATGCAATTACACTCTAGACCTCTCTCTTTCATCTCTTTTTTTACAATCTGCCTAAAATTTGTTTCCTTTACACCATCTACAATTTCAAACGATGGAATATCTCTAAATAAACGGCTTACTCTACAATATTCAGGTATTATTTTCTTGCATTTGATCAGTAGTTCTAATAGTTCATTTTTACTATACGGCTTATACTTTCCGTCTAAGTAGTATTCATAAAGTTTTGTACCTTCTAATAATAAACATGGATATAATTTTATTTCATCAGGTTTCATTGATTCCTTCTTAAACAACTTTTTAAAATCATTAAAATCATTTTTTATATCTGATGCATACAAATTTACCATCCAATGTATATGAAGCTTAAAACCAGCAAGTCTTAACAGTTTTATTGCTTTTATACTATCTCTAACACTATGTCCCCTTTGATTCAGTTTTAACAGTTTATTATCTAAAGTTTGTACTCCCAACTGAACCTTTGTAACTCCTAAAAACCTCATTCTTTTCACTTCATCTTCATCAACAAAGTCAGGTCTTGTTTCAACCACTAACCCGACACATCTATGCTTAGCCGATTCATTTAATTTCTGCTCTTTTATTAATTCTCTTTTTAGTAATTCGATATTATTCTCTCTAGTAATGCTTCTAGACTTACTTCTTTCATTCAAAGCTCTAAAACACTCTGTTATAAACCATATCTGATATTTTTCATGATAATATGACCAAGTTCCTCCAAGAATTATTAATTCTATCTTTTCTGTATTATGACCGATATTTTTCAGAGCTTGCATTCTTACCTTAGTTTGAATAAATGGGTCAAATTTCAACATCTTAGCCCTCATAGCCCCTGGTTCAGATGAAAGATAACTCTTAGGCTGATCAGATCTAGTCGGACAAAATATACACTTCCCAGGGCAATTATATGGCTTAGTTAAAACAGTAACAGGAACCACACCTGAAACTGTTCTACTTGGTTTAGTTTTTAAGAATTTTTCAATCCTATGATTTTCATCTATTTTATCTTCTTTTAAAAGACTCTTATATACTTCTAAAAGCTCACTTTTTGAAAATATCCTGTTCTTAGCATGATATCTTGACAATAAACTCCTATATTTACTATATTTAATTTCTTTTAATTTTGTTAATTCTTTAATTATTTTTGCTTTCTGATTCATTTTAAAAGACTTCTCTGCTTTAAATATGTATAATTATATACCATTTTAATAATTCATATAATAACTTGGAAGATAAAGAGAAAAAAATAATTACAAAAACTAAAAAACTACTAATTGAAATTATTAAGAATAAACTAAAGAATATACCAGAAATAGCTGTATGTTTTTCAGGCAGTCTTGACAGCAGTTTAGTAGCATATATCACAAAAAGATACACCAAAACAAAGATATCGCTATATACAATAGGTTATAAAGATTCCTATGACTATAAACTAAGTAAAATATCTGCAAAACTTCTAAATTTATCTAAAAATCTAATTTTTATCAATTTAGCAGATTTTAATATTAAGCAAGAATTTGATAATTATATAAAATTATCAAATGATAATAATA
>CAZNER010000097.1:0-7058 GCA_964572065.1 uncultured Candidatus Saccharibacteria bacterium | reverse complement strand
ACAGATTACACTTGTCCATTAATTCTCATTGATGAGCACGGTCCTGAGAGGGTCTGTGGTAAGAAACTTATACCTATAGAAGATGGGTTACTATACTGTCCAGATTGTGAAGAGGTATTCTATATTGAAGATGAATCTAAACTATAGTTTATTTTTTTAAACTATTGTTTTATGTTTTTTTTATTTTTTATCGACTTAGAATTTTTTTTCGCGATTCGCCGCCTAGTGAACTGAGCTTCGTTTTAATCCCGCAAAAATAGAAAGCCTGGCCCAAAGGACCAGGCCCCCTGTCGGATAGAGTAACGATCTGCTATTTACCGGCATACTCCTTAAGGATTCTCTTACGAACTTCCTCTAATTTTGGAGTGGGCACAAGCCCTACCGGATTTTTTAAACCTTCTTCTATTTTCTTCAAAAATCTCTTTGATTCCTTTTTATTTAACACTGGTGTTGCTTTAATAATTGATGACATATTTATAACCCAAAAACCGTTCTATTTTTAAGATCATCTGTACCAGAAAGCACTGGTATTTGTGTCCAACCACTCATATTAAGTGTTTTAACAATAGCAGCATGTATATCAGCCCAAGATCTTGCTGATGCTCTACATTCTTTGATAAAATTATAAGTTAATAAACCTTGTCTCATACCGTCTATAAGTGTTTCAGAAGAAGTCTGGTTATCTTTACATCCTGAAAGCAAGATATGTCTTTGATTGGAACCGTCTTTTTTCATACCAAACTTTCTTCTCTTTAAACTTCTACCATTCATTTTTTCTGCCATTTCTTTTGGCATTGGAATGTTTTTATCAATACTTCTGGACATACTTCCTGAATGACAAGTATCACAAATCATTGATAGAAATGCTCCTTGAGGAAGTTGTTTAAATACTGCAGCCACTTCATCGTCTAATAAAGGATCAGTCCAATCAAAATCATGTGCTACTAATACCTCATCAAGTTGATCGGCCTCGTCTCCAGAGTCATCAAATACTTGAGTTCCATGTCCAGAATGATAATAGAATAACTCGTCTCCAGCTTTTCTACCGGAAACCAACCAATCTAGATGAGCTAATATGTTTCTCTTAGTTGCTTTAGAATTAGTAAGCATTTTAATACCTGCCTCTTTAAAGCCACAACATTCAATCAAAAACTTTTTCATATTATTAGCATCATTTACACATCCTGATAAATCCATACCCGCCATTGCATATTCATTAATACCCACTATAACAGCGAATTTTTTCATGCTTTCCTCCTGAGTTGGATTTGATGGAACACTGACATGATTATCATCGTCGTCATCATCTTTTCTTTTCTTCCAATAAATAAATCCACCTGCTGCTAATGCAATTATTAATAGTGGTACCCATTGTGGTATCATCTCCGAACCCTCCTTTCTTTTTTTAAAAAATTTTCCGGCAGCGTCGTCTAATGAACCGGCCCTTGATTTATTTCCCCAACTTTAACCAAACACAGTTTTTATAACATCTTTTAAATTTTTTGCAAATTCAAACTTTATATCTTCTTTAATTTCGTCAGGAATGTCATCTATATCTCTTCTATTCCATTCGGGAAGGATTATAGTTTTTATACCGGCTCTATGAGCAACTAATGTTTTTTCTTTAATACCGCCAACTGGTAAAACATCACCCTTCAAAGTTATTTCACCTGTCATTGCCACATCTCTTTGTACTTTCTTATCAGTAAAAAGAGACATTAAAGTAATAAATAAAGAAACACCAGCAGAAGGCCCATCTTTTGGAGTTGAACCATCTGGAACGTGTATATGGATTAAGTTATCATATACATTTAAATGCTCATCGACCCCAAAGTATCCAGACATTGAACATAGATGACTTAATGCAATTATAGCAGACTCCTGCATCACATCTCCTAACTGCCCTGTTAATACAAGATTATCTTCGAAATCTCCTTCATATTCTTTTAGTATAGTACTTTCTATATAACTAATCAATCCACCACCATTGCTACTAACGTATAAGACTGGTGCCATTCCTGGCAAAATTTCCCTCATTACGTTTTGTGGTGGAACTTTTTCTCTACCTAAATATTTATGAAGATTCTTCATAGTTATAGAAACAGAATCAGTTTCATCAGTAACTATTTCACCAGCTACACCTCTCGAAACTGTAGCTATTTCTCTTTCCAAATTTCTAACTCCAGCTTCATTAGTGTAGTCATGTATTATTTTATCTATTGCTCTATCAGTAAATTTTAAATGTTTATATTCTAGTCCGTGTTCATCACGTTGTTTCTTTACTAAAAATTGCTTAGCAATTTGTAATTTTTCATAAGTAGTATATCCTGAAAATTTTATAACTTCCATTCTATCTTTCAGCGCCGGCGGAATAGGATTTAATCTATTAGCAGTAGTAATAAACATAACATTAGACAAATCATAATCAACTGACAGATAATGATCTGAAAACTCATGGTTCTGTTCAGGGTCCAAAGCTTCAAGAAGAGCAGAAGAAGGATCACCACGGAAATCATTTCCCAATTTATCAATTTCATCAAGCATAAATATAGGATTACTTGTTCCTGCTCTCTTTAATCCTTGTATGATTCTTCCAGGAAGTGCTCCTATATATGTTCGTCTGTGACCTCTAATCTCAGCCTCATCTCTTACCCCACCCAAAGAAATACGAATGAATTCTCTACCCAATGCTCTGGCTATCGACTTCCCCATAGAAGTTTTACCAGTACCAGGAGGACCCACAAAGCATAGAATTGGACTCCTAGGATCGTTCTTTAACTTCTTGACAGAAAGATACTGAACTATCCTTTTCTTGGGTTTCTCAAGACCATAGTGATCGGCATCTAAAATCTCTTGGGCCTCTTTTACATCTAAATTTTCTTCACTGAAATCATTCCATGGTAAGTCTATCATCCAATCTAAATAGGTGGTTACGACAGATCTTTCCGCTGAAGAAGATGGTAATTTTTTCAAACGTTTAAGCTCTTTAAGAGCTTCTTTACTAGCTTGTTCAGGAAGATCTTTAGCAGCTATCTTCTCTGCATATTCATTAACTTCTTCATTAGGATCGTCTTCATCTTCACCTAATTCTTTTTTAATCTCCTCTAATTGTTTTCTTAAATAATATTCACGCTGGCTTTCATTCATTGACGCTCTAGCCTTCTTGGCTATATTATTTGTGATTTTAAATTGTTCTATCTTATATGAAATAAGATGTATTAACTTTTTCAATCTCTTTTCAACATCTATAATTTCTAAAAATCCCTGCTTCTCCTCATTTGTTATAGACATTGAAGCTACTACCATGTCACATAATTGACTAGCATTTTTGACACTTGCTAGCAAACTACTGGTTTCTTTTCTGATAGTAGGATCAAATTCTATCAACTTCTTGTATAATCTAATAACAGTCGGAACAAGCGTATCAATTGCTGCTTCATCTAAACCTTTTTCTACAACACAAACAACTTCTCCAGCTGGATAAGGTTTAGGTAAATATTTTTTTAATTTAAATCTTGATAAACCTTGTACTGTTAATTTTATTCCCGATTTCTTTTCTTTTTTAGACTCTATAATCTTTACACACGTACCTATTTTACACTTATCTTCTTCGTCAAGGTCAATTTTTGAACTTATCAAACCAGCAAGCCGTTCTTTTTCAGGTTTTTTCTTGAGTATCTTAAGTAAATCTCGATAAGTATCACTATCTTCAATGAAAAAGGAATGTACCATTTTAGGAAAAAGAATCATGTCAGAAACAGGTATGATCGGGATCGTTTTGCTGTCGGCGCTCATATAAACTACTCCTTATTTTCTTCTTCATCTTCTACTACCCATGCAGGTAAATCTTCACCAGCTCTAATAATTCCTCCCCAAGTTTCATCACCCCATTGAACCACAGCATTCTCAAGTAATTCAGATATCCTCTGCAATCTCAGTTCAACATAAGGCTCTCCGCCTATAGCCTGTAATCTATATGTAAATTCCTTTTTACCTTCTCCTAAATAACCGCACCATACATCAATTTTAGATATAGGAAGCATACGTTTTTTCATACCCAACTCGACACAGTTAGCAAATGTTTGCATCATATATGTTAACAAATGCCTTGCAAATTCTATCTCGTCCTCGGTAATAGCTCCCTTTATAAATAGTTTAAATAATATATCACGAAGCTCAGCAATCAAAGCTTTATTTTCCCTATAATCCTCATCTTCCTCTTCAATAGACTTTAAATTATAATCTTCATTACTCATTACTTTCCTCCTCATCTATAACCCAACCAGAATCTTCTATCACAGCTCGTATGGCTATAGTTTTTCCACAATGAGAACAAACTATTTTAGACATCAGTTCATCCTCCGAAAACTCTATACCACCACAATTCATGCAACATATACCATATTCTCTATCAATAATTCCGATAGCTAATTTATCATCCTTCAGCACAAATTTGGATGGGTTATTCATCCGTTCATCGAAATCCATATCAGATTTTACCCCCCTTATTTATTATATAGGTTACATTAAACTATTTCTACATTAAATTTACTGCCCTTGGCATGCGTTTCTTTTTTTAATTCTGTTCCACTTTCATCTACTCTAAAAGTAGCAAAACTAATCTTTCCTTTTCTAATTATATCTCTAGTTCTCCTTTGGCTTTTAGTTAATTTGCTTTTACCAGTTTTGATTTCAATAAAAATAATTTCATTATTTGTAAATTGAATACCATCAACCGGATTGCCCAAGAATCTGAAATTATTAGGATCGTATGGCCATGCTTTCATAAACGGAGCCATATTCTCACCAATTTTACCAACTCTAATCTCGGAAGACTTCTTTAAACTAAGCATCCGATCGTGTTTCTTTTTATATTCCTTAACTTTCTTTTCACATTCTTTTTTAGATCTGTAATAATTCCAGATAACAAGGGCCAGCAATATAACCATAAGCACGCCGGCATCCCAATTTATTATCATTATTCCTCCACTTCTTCTGTTTCTTCTTTATTCTTCTCTTGATTTTTATCCCAAGAAGGGGGACTTGATTTACTGTTGTCTAAATTATTTGCAACAAGCAAACCACCAAATTCGGCTCTATAAATCGTGTTATAACTCATAATAAAAGCCTCCCACTGTCGGCCAACTTTTTCTCTAAAATCTTTCAGTACATAAAATTGATGATTAAGAAAACAATGAGTTAGTCTATCATAAATTCTATTTATCTCACTTTCATCATATCCTTGCACAGCTAACAACGAAAAATTATGAAATAACTCCTTATATATATCTTGATATTTTTGAACGGTGATTGAGCCATCTATCCATTCACCTTTTTCTATGTAGCCTATTTCCATAAGATCTAATTCTGCAATGACTCTTGAATAAACGCTTTCAGAACATCTTATAATATTATAATGGTTCTCATAGAAAAAATGCCAATGCCTGTCGAACCTAAGCACACGGAAATAAAGATGTTCTATAAGACCCCAAGCTTTCTCCTCATCATAATTAATATAAGGCTGCCCTTCTTCTCCATCCCATGTCCACAATTCGATCTCATAAATTTTTTCATCTATTATGAGATCCTTATTCTTCCATCCCTTCTTAACTTTCCCGAAAAAATTTCTTAGCTTTTTCATGATAATCCTTTCTTTTAATCAATAAAACTTTTATAATGCAAATCATTATGACCTAAATGGTTGATGATATAACGAGCCGGAACAGTTTTGCCGTTTGATAATGTGTAATAATCAGACCCACCTACAAAACCTTCAACACCTCCGCCTGCAACAATCACAAAAAACATAAACAATCCAATAATTAATTTTTTCATTTTAAATCCTCCTTAATAAAGTCCTCTTAAATCAAAATTTTCTATTCGCTCTAAAGTTAAATTTACACTTTCCAAATTCACACGTAAACTTGTATCAAGACAAGCAAATTTAATTTTGTGCTCTTCTTCAATGGGTTCTAACTCATAAAGCTCGTTTAATAATTCTTCAAACCTCTTCCTTCTGTTTATAAAATAACCTTTATTGTTTACATGAGTTCTTATATCGTAATCACATTCATGACAAGTATCTCCATAATAAACGACAAAATGCCAATTATTTATCTCACCACAACGCGGACACTTAATAATTTCACCTAAAGAATATATTTTATGATACATAATTCACCTACTGACTTAAATATTTATCTTGCTTTCTGAAACACCGCTTCTTTCTATATCGCCTTGGATTTTGTATTATGTCAGCTATTCCATGACTGTCAAGCCTCATATTTTTTCTTATATTAATCTCCAAAGCAGCTATATTAAGATTCTTCTTCAGATCCTTCTTCAACTTCTTCTTTCGCTTTGTCATAATCTATCCTTTTTTGATAGCTTCCTTCAAGTTCTTTAATCAAAGCTTCTTTTATTTTTTTCAAATCACCTAACTTCATATAAACTTCATCTAACTGACCATCATCCAATAGCTGATTCACTGTATCATCAACAACATTAGATGAATCAAATTTACCAGCTTGGATAAGTGACCTAGACTTAGCTTCTATATGATCAGCTAACATAAGAGCAGCTGATTCTACACACTTAGGTTTGGCACATTTATACCGGTACACATCTTCAATATCACTACCTGATTTAGTAAAGAAATATCTAACAACAGATGTTCCGTGGTGCTGGCTTATTATTTCTATAAGTCGCCTAGGAAAATCAGGTTCATTGAGTAGAATAGTAACACCATCAGCAACATGCCTAGATATAATCTGATAACTCATATAGGGATCAAGTTTATCATGGGGGTTTTCATCATCCAATTGATTCTCGGTAAAATATCTAGGATTATTCATCTTACCTATGTCATGATACTGTGCTGCTACTTTCATAGAAGTAACATCTAAATCTAATGCAATACTAACACCCTCCATCATAGAAACCAGTGCTTGGCAATGCTTAAATGTTCCTGGACAGAGTTCTCTAAATTTTTGAAGTAATGGATAAGTAGCATCCAATAAATGAGTTAACTCGTTTTTCTTTTCTGTAGACTCACTACT
>CAZNER010000096.1:0-7275 GCA_964572065.1 uncultured Candidatus Saccharibacteria bacterium | reverse complement strand
TTTTGTTTTAGTATAGTATCTATTTTTGCAGCAAAGATAGAAGAACGGAGAGATAATTTACTCATAATAAATGTTTTATAAAAAAATCAAAAAGAAGTAGTAACAAAGACAAAAGTATAAATATAAAAAAAGCCACATTTTTCGGGTTTTGCATAATATATATTATTTATAACACTAGTAAATTATCTTGCCAACAACAAAAACCCCTCTTTTTTGTATGAAAAAAGAGGGGCGGGGGAAACAAAAAATTAAATAAAATAAAAATAAATACGGCTATTATCCTTCTTCTCTTATAATTTCCTGTACGCTTTTCTTTAAAAAAGTCCTTATTTCTTTTAATTTAGTTAAGTTATTATCAGTTATTTGTCTATATCCATTATCTTGTTTCGGAGTTCCGGATACTTCTATAATAATAGTTTGTAATTTCTTTTCTATATCTTCTAGGTCTAATAAAGTTGCCATTTTAAAACTCCTCTGTTATTTACGTTTCCAAAAATAATTATATAAAATACGATCTTTATATTTTTCGTATTAATAGCGGGGGCCGGATTCGAACCGGCGTTAGCGGGATATGAGCCCACTAGCTAACCTCTTGCCGACCCCGCGTTTATATTTCTCTTCTCACTAAAAATTCAAATTCGTCTTTCTTTTTTTCAAATCTTTTATCCACTACTACTTGGTTATGAGGACAAATTTCAAAAATAACTTCACCACAACTATTTGTTAATCTATATAGAAAAAGATCCGCTGCAGTACTATCTATCGGTTGACCACATTTACAATAAGTAGTTGGAATATCCATAATTTTATTATTTCTAGAAAAAGGATTTATTTTTTCAGTATTTATGGGCAACTCTACTACATCCCCTTCTTGTAATTGTTTATTCAACATTTTTATTCCTTTGTTTATCAATAAGACGTTTTGTAAGCATACCCATAATAAACATGAAAGCTAATATTATTGTTAAAACGAAATCATTATTAAACATATTAACCCTTCCTCCATTGATAAATACCAATAATAGACAAAACAAAATAAATAAAAAATAAGATACTTTGTTGTAAGCTATCATAATATATAAAATTCAATATTACAGCTACTGCGTTGCTAAATACCCAAATGAAATTACCAAGAAAAGGTTTTTTAAATACGCAGACGCTCGAAGCCCCTATTATGCCACCAATAATTGTTAACCAGGCAAGTATTTCCCAAAACATAATTTATTCCTCTTCTTTTTTCTTTGCTGTATATCTTAATTTATTACCTACTTTTTTCATCGCGAGGATTCTAGTTGTGTCATACCCATCATTAAAATTAATAGTATCGTATTTATTCCTAAAAATGAGGGTTGCTGGCACAGAAATTATTTTATTTTCATAACCATCTTTTGCCACAATTAATCCTTTTATTATAAATACAAATTATTTTTCAAAAAAGTGATAAAATTTAGCCTTTACAGCTACCAATCTTTTTGTATTAATAGTAACTTCTATAATCCAAAAACCTGTAACTGCAGCCAAATTATTGCGCATCATAAAAGGGGTTTGAGATTGGGTACATCCTGTTTGAAATAAATCAACATTACGATAGCCTGGTATGTGTATAGCTTTGTGTGTATGACCACTTAACACTAAATGTGGTTTTCTACCCCCACTAATAGCTTCAATAAATTTTTGACTATGGTAAGAAATGGCATACGCAGAACCTTTACCCGGATGTACTAATAATATTTTAACTTTTTGTTTACCTATCATTACTTCTTCTAGAATTTGTTCTCTACCCAAATACTGCATATCTTCTCTTTGGTTATTTATATGAGAACCTACATCTGCTCCAATGCTTTTCCAATAACTTAAATCATGATTACCGGTTATGAATTTAGTAACAATACCTTTATAATAAGGATAGTTGTCTACTACTTTTTTAGTTTGAGCATCAAAACCATGAACATTTATTTCGTAAGTGTGGCCTTTATATACATTTTCGCCATCTACTAAATCTCCAGTATGATATACAATCTTTACGCCCTCTTTTACAAACTCTTTATATGCTAAATCAATTATGTCTTGATTGGCATATAAAGAACCATACTGTGTATCTCCTAAAGCCCCAAAAAGATATTTCTTTGGGTACCTACCTCCAGTTATAATATTACGTTGTTTCAAACGTTCTGCTAATTCTGTTTTTTCTTTTTCAAGTTGCCGTTTTTCTTTTTCTATTTCTTTTTTCTCTTGTTGTATCTGTTTTAATTGCTGTAAAACAGAAGCATTACCTTTATTAATATATTTTTTAATGTTTTTAATTTTTTTATTGTTTTCTTTCATTTTTTATATACTCCCACAATTTACATATACCTGCTAAAGTAAGAAGTTTGTTATTTTTTATTTTATTTTCTTTTATATAAACTAATAAGCCCCTATAAACATCAGAACCTGTATAACCTTCTCCAGACTCTACACAGGCTCTTACGAAATCTTTAATTTCTTGAGAATAAAAACGAGTTGTAGAATTACCACAATATCTTTTAACATTTATTTTTTTGGATTGTTTTATAGGTGTTTTTCTAGCCATTAAAAAACTCCTTTTTTAAAGAAATAAGAGAAAAAAAATAGAGGATATATGAAAGAAATAGTAGATATATGTTTAATTAATATAGACACATATTAAATATGATGATTTATATAAATAATATAAAACCTTATACTGATTTTTTCAACTATTTATTTTGTTTAAGAGTTTCTACAACAGGTAATGGTTCATCAGAAACTTTTAAAGTAGGACTTTTATAACAAGAAATACGATCATTGGTTGGTTGTTGTTTTTCGCTCCACACATAAACTTCTCTATACATTTCATATGAGATATTAATTATCCTTCGCATTTCTTTATCTGGATGGTTACTTATACCGTACGATGCATGTTCTGGTAAATCTGGATAAATTAATTTTAATAGTAAACCTAATGCTTTGTAGATGATATTTCTATTTTTACCCTTAAACAATAACAGCTCTAGAGCTATAGGTAAATAACTTTGACCAGACAAAAACCTAGAAAAAAATTCCAAAGCATCTCTATATATTATTAATTGTTTTTCTGTTAATATTATATTAACTTTTTTTGTTTTTTTAATCCTTTTATTCTGTTTCTTCTTCATTACTACTCTCCTCGCCATAAGGTTTAATAATACTGTCTGCTAACCCCAAATTAACTGCTTCATTCGCAGTTAAAATTTTATCGTGATTACACATATATTCTATACGTCTAAGACTAATGCTTGAATCTTTAGCTAACATACGTTCATAATAAATGTTATACATACGTTTTCTGACATCTTTACTAACTGTAGCCCAATTTTCATAATCTTTAGTATTACCACTATATGTCCAATCCCCATCATGTATCATCATATAACAATTGGGTGCCATTAATCTTTTATTACCCGCCTGAAATATAACAGATGCCGCAGACATAACTTGACCAAAACATTTAATAGTTGTGTGTTTTGGAAAAGTTTTTATGGCATCATATAAAGCAAACATGTGATTGATATCTCCTCCTGGGTTATTTAAAATAATATCAATATTATCAAAAGTTGTATCTTCTAACAAATGTAGTCCTTTTATAAAACGAGAAGCTACTGCATAATCTATTCCGGCTTCCACTTCAGAACCGTAATCAGGATCATCGTTAATAGACCCCAAATAAATAGTTCCGGTAGGTAAATATATATCATAGTCATAAAAAACTTCTATATCTCTGTATTTTGAATCTATCATTTGTTAAGTCCTTTTATAATTAATTGTTTTACTTTCTCTTCTTCTTGGTTATCAAAAGCCGTATCATAATCTAGAGTGTATAAACCTCGACGCAATAGTAATGTTATTACCCCATAAATAAACATATCTGTCCACGTATCTTCATGCGATTCTTTAACTTGTATATCAACGCCTTTTAATTTATTCTTCCATAAATTTATTAATCGTTGTACTTTATCGTTAGTTCTAACTAAAATAGATAATTCGGCAAGTTCTCCCCACGAACGGAAAGTATCATTGCCATAATCAATATTCTTTTTATTAAATACTTCTATAACCTTCTGTATAACTAATATTAAAAAGGGCCTAACTTGCCGACCTTTCAAATCAAAATGCTTTGTAATTTCTGATGCTTTATCATAAAGATAATTTAAATTGTTATGTAAAGGTTCTTTATTTGTTAGATTTTTTTTAGTTGTCTGTGGACTGCCTTTTAATGTTGTGAGTTGGTTGTGAAAACAATTAAAATCTCCTCCTACTTTCTGTGGACTGCCTTCTAGTGTTGTGAGTTGGTTATGAGAACAACTAAAACTTCCTCCTACAGACTGTGGACTGCCTTCAAGTGTTGTGAGTTGGTTATCAGTACAATAAAAATATCCTCCTACAGACTGTGGACTGCCTTCAAGTGTTGTGAGTTTATTATCAGAACAATCAAAATCTCCTTCTACAGACTGTGGACTGCCTTCTAATGTCGTGAGTTGATTCTTTCTACAATCAAAATCTCCTTCTACAGACTGTGGACTGCCTTCAAGTGTTGTGAGTTGGTTATTATAACAATAAAAATCCCCTCCTACAGTCTGTGGACTGCCTTTTAATGTTGTGAGTTGGTTATCAGAACAATCAAAATTTTCTCCTACAGACTGTGGACATCCTTCTAATGTTGTGAGTTGGTTCTTATAACACAAAAAATTTCCTTCTACTTTCTGTGGACTGCCTTCAAGTGTTGTGAGTTGGTTAAGAGAACAATAAAAACCCCCTCCTACAGTCTGTGGACTGCCTTCAAGTGTTGTGAGTTTATTATCAGAACAATAAAAATATCCTCCTACAGACTGTGGACTGCCTTCTAATGTTATGAGTTGGTTACTACGACAGCTGAAATCACCTCCTACTTTCTGGGGACATCCTTCTAATGTGGCGAGTTGGTTATCAGCGCAATAAAAATTTCCTCCTACTTCTTTAAATTGTATTATAAGTTTACCATCTTTTATAAATGGTTTAGCAGTTACATTTCCGATACTACTGTATGTATCGTCAGGGTTTTTGGTTAGATTTTGTTTTTTGATTGCTTTTTGTAGTTTTGTTATTGCCGCTTTTAACACTCGATTAACCATAAATACTCCTTTAATATATCTTTATATACAAAAAATTAACATTTTCTTAAATGAAAATGCCAATAAGGTAATTCCCAATGTTTATTACAATCCATATAAGTATTTGGGTAATACATATAAAGTTGTAATAGTGTAGCATATAAAATATTCATATCAAGACCTTTATTTTTATTATATCCATATTTATAAATAATTACCATATCACCACAATAACCACATATACCTCCTATAAAATTATTATTCTTATATAAAACATCCCCACATAAAAATTTTGATAAGAATTCTTTGTTATTATAAAAATTCTTAAGTACTTTATCGACGTCTGTTAATTCTTTAGTATTTAATATATCTTGCATAAAATAAGTAAATACTTTTTCCCAACTTACAAAACCGAAAAGATTTCTATCATCAATATAAATATCTGCTGATATTTTCCTTGTCTCTGGATAACGTTTTAATCTATCAGGAGATTGTTCGTTAATTCTATCAAAAGGTATTTGTTCTTTTTCTAAAAACTTTTTAGCGCTAATAAGTGCCATCCCATTGCGGCAAGTCCATATAATTATTTCGTGTCCTAACTTTTTAATAAATTGTATAGTTTCTTTCGCCCCCGGTAATAACTTTCCTATACTAGGATAAGTATTAGTCACAATAGTACCGTCAAAATCTATAGCTACAATCATAAATTACCACAACATTTTTTATATTTTTTTCCAGAGCCACAAGGACACGGATCATTTCTACCTACTTTTTTAGTTGTCCTTTCTATTGGTTGTTGTTTACGATCAAAAAACAAAACACCATCCATATGGTCTATTTCGTGTTGTACGATTATTGCTTCCATACCTACAACTTTGCGTTCTCCGTGTATATCATCTTTAACAGTAATAATTTTAAACCTTTTAGTATCATGATATTGTCCTGGAAAAGACGCGCATCCTTCTTGTTTATAAATAATAGGAACTTCTTTTTTTATAATTGTAGGATTTAATAACTCAACTAACTCAGAAGATTCATTATTTCTTTTATAAATAGACGCTCTTTTTTTAATACCAAGTTGTATAGCGGCAAGTCCAAGACAATTATCATGAAACTTCATAACTAATTTTAATTGTTCAAAAATATTTTTGGATTCTTTCTTACTACAAAAATCAGACTTTTGACGAAGTAATAAAATATCTTTTACAATTTTATCCATATAAAATACCTCTTAAAATTTTAAAGGTTGTCCTTTTCCATTCCGAGACGCCTTTCTATAAGAAACACTATATTATCTTCATAATTCGGTGTATCAATAACTATTGTATCTGATACTTTTTTAATTTTCTTATTATTGTTTTTTATATTTTGTGGGTATTTGTCCGTTTTTTTCCATTCTTTCTACTAACTGGTGCATTCTATGCGCTAGAAAAGAAAAAGACAATAATAATTCTTCTTTACCTTTTGTGCCATATTTTTTTAAATAATGTTCTAAATCTTCAACCCGCAGTTTAAAATCAATTTCTCCAATTTGGTATAATCCAGAATCGCAGCTAGTAATAGCGCTAATATCTATTAATGCTTGTCTTGATACTGCCATTTAAATAACTCCTTTCTTATAAAAAATATTTTATAACCCCCATTTTTTGTTTACACACACTTAAAGCTATTTGTATTTCTTCGTATTCTTCATTTAATTGTTCCATAGCTTTTCTTTTTGTTTGTCTATGTTTGCAATCTATAACCCTATAATATCTTTTACATAAAGTATCTTCATATATATCAAAATAATCACAGGAAATATTATAACATCGATATACTTTTTTATTCATACAAAAAAACCCATTCACTATTTTTAGCGTCAAAAAAATATTCTATGTGTTTATGCCAAAATATGCCCAATAAACGAAAAGTTCCTAATTTAAATAATCTATAGAGCAGTGGTGTTTCTATAAAAGATATAAGTTTAATAGTTTTTCTTTCCATAAATTATTTTAAATAATCTCTATCAACAGTCTTATATAATCCTTCTTCTGATACCGGATTATCAGAGCAATAAAAATCCCCTCCTACAGTCTGTGTGCTGCCTTCAAGTGTTGTGAGTTGGTTAAGAGAACAATAAAAATCTCCTCCTACTTTCTGTGGACTG
>CAZNER010000095.1:0-7284 GCA_964572065.1 uncultured Candidatus Saccharibacteria bacterium | reverse complement strand
CGGCGACCACCGAGATCTACACTCTTTCCCTACACGACGCTCTTCCGATCTATAATCAAGGTATACCATAAATACTATCCCAATAATTATAAATAATAAATTAAAAAAAATAACTCTTAAGGTTTTTCTAATTTTAGATTTAATATTCACTAAGTAAAGAATAATACCTAGAAAAGATACAATCGAAAATATTTTAATTAAATTAAATATATCTTTATGTAGAGCAATATCCAGCCAACCAAAACACCCCCAAAAACAGCAATAAACCTGATGCAAAAGATATGAAGAAATATATGATGAATTTATAAAAAATTCTTTAAAAGTGAGATTAGGATTTACACTATTATTAACAAAATAATTAGTAGCTTCACCAAAAATTATTTTTAACTGGATACCACATGTTAGTAGAATAGCAAATAGTTCAAGAATAAATCTCTTAATAGCAAACTTTTTGTTTAAAAACACTTGATAAAGATAATAACAATAAAACAAACCAAACACAGCATAAAGTATTAAGCTATTTTGTTTAGTTAAAGTAGTTAATAACATAATAATAATCATAATGAAAACATGTTTTGGATTAAATTTACTCTCATTTACAAAGAATAATAAAGCATAATATGAAAATAAACTAAATAAAAACACAACAAGAGTATCTGGATTAAGGCTTCCTGATAACATTGTCATCATAGGATGAAACCCTACAAAAGCAACTGTTGTTAAAGATAATTCCTTAGAAAATTTTAATAACCTACTTGTTTTATAAACTACAAGACATGTTAAAAGTAAGTAAAAAGTTGATACAAACCTCATTGCGTGATTTCTATCTGCTAGATTTCTATTTCTAAAAATTATATATGGAATTGTTCCTGTTAAATAATACAATGGAGGTCTTCCTGAAGCCGAATTAGCAGATTCTCCTATCGTTTTTTTGTATATTTTTATTGAATCTAACTCCTTCTTTTCTTTCTCATAGTCTTCGAATAAAAACTTATTATTTGGATGAAAAGCAATTTCATTTAATTTTAAAATTTCCTTTGCTAGATCTACTTCTTTACTACACTTATTTTTTTCTATCCAATTAGGAAATTCCTTATGTTCGACTAAGTATTGTATATAACAAAAATGAGCTATTTCATCAGGATTCTGCCAGACTGGAATGAATAGTCCCCAAATTATGCTATTTATTCCAATTAAAAAAAAGAGAGAAATTATTGTTTTATTTCTCTTTATATTTTCTAACAATTTTAATATTTTATCCTTACATTTTTGGTTCACTATAAATATCTAGACTAATAGCTTGAAGTAAAAACTCAACACCTAATAAAAAGGGCACAACCGAAATCATCACAGTTGCTGTTGTTGCACTTTCTGGACCAATTAAATAAATCGATAGTAAAATACCTGTTATTAGACCAAAAGCAAACAATAAAGCACCAATAGTATAGAATAGAACAATAGGGCTAAAATTGAATAATAAGTTCTTAATAAATATTCTTCTAAAAAATCCTTTAAATACCGTTTTATAAGTTCTTAAAATACTATGAAGATAAGAATTCTTATTGGATAATGAAAATCCTTTTATTTTCGATTTTTCTTCACCATATTTAGAAGGTATAAAAATATCTTTTACTTTGGCATTTACAATATTTAAATTCGCTAGCATTGAAATTTCAAAATCAAATCTTTTCGATATTTTATTTACATCTAACTTTTTAAAAATATCTGATTTTAATGCTGTATATCCATTTAAAGGATCCGCTACTGACCAGTAACCTGTACCAAATTTTGCCAATAGGGAGATGAATATATTGCCTACTAATCTTACTTTAGGCATACTTTTTAATTCATCAGTATGAAAAAATCTATTCCCTTTAACATAATCATAATCTCCTTCGATAATTTCATCTAGAAGATCAGATAATTTATCTGGGTCCATCTGATTATCTCCTGCCATAACAACAATAATATCCGAATTATTTTCAATTCCTTCTTTATGTGCCTTTATAATTGTTGCTCCAATTCCTTCATTTTTCTTTGAATCAAGAAATATTATTCTCTTATCTTTCTTTTTCGCTTCTAATACCTTTTCTCTTGTCTTATCTGTACTTCCATCATTAACAACAACAATGGAGTCAACGTAGTCAGGAATGCCTTTTAATGTTTCTTGTATTAAATTTTCTTCTTGATAAGCAGGGACAGAAACAGATATCTTATGCTTTTTATACATTAAATTATGTTTTAAATTTATATAGAAAGTATCCGATTTTATTATAAACTTTCACATATTGAGGTAAAAATTGAACATAACTTCCACCAAAACCACTCTTGAAATAGGTTATACCTCTCAGAGGATGATCTTTTTCCCCCTTAGGAGAAACTCCCCATTGATCATAGAATTGCTTACCGCTATCAGCTAATCGCTTAATAATCTCCCATTTGAGAAGATAAGACGCTTCTAAATCACGCCCCTTTGAAGTTGCTCCGCCATATATTTCATAGCCTGTAACACTATTACTCAAAACTAAGTAAGTAGCTATTATCTTTCCTCTGTAATTAGCTGTAAAAATTTTTATAAGCTCATCTTTTTTCAATATTTCCCACATCTTTTTATAATATTCCTTGCTGTGAGCTTTAAAATCAGTGTTTTTCTGAACTTTTAAAATTACACTATAGAATTTATCAACAGCTGAATCTCCGCTTTCTTCTTTTATCTTAACACCATGCCTTTCTGATTTTTTAATATTTCTTCTCCATTTTGGTCTTATCTGATCCATTAATTCATCCTCATCTTTATCAATTTCAATCACATCAGTCTGATTGGCCTGAATAGTAACCCCAGAATTCTTAAACCCAGCACTTTCTAATGCTTTTTTAAATTCTTCATTCCAATTATTTACCAGTAAATTATTTTCCGGATCTATTAAAATAAATGCTTCTTTTTTATTTCTGTAATATTTATCTAGACTTTTTAAAACTAAATCAAAAAATCGGACATCTTTTACAGCAAATCCTCTTGGGATATATGCAAATTTATTGAAGCCAAATAAGCTTGTTAATAAAGAGAAGGGGAATGTACGTTTAAAAATTGATATAACTGATATTAATTCATTATTGTCAAAAATCCCCAACCTTTCGACTTCCCAACCAAAATTACTTTTGAAGTCTCCCCAAGCCCATGATTGATTTGAAGATCCAATATAGCTTTTCCAAAACTTATGATACTGTTCTTTATTAATAGGCTTGATCATTTATTGTATTATAACTCTATACAAATTAAATCCAAAGTCAGTTAAACTTGTTTATTTTTTCTTTCATTATAGTTCCAAGCAGGAGATTTGAACTAACTTTTACCCTGCTGGTTCAAATCTCCTGGTTTGAACCTTACTAATCTTCTTCTTCTCACCATAGTTCAAAACTGGAGATTTGAACTAACTTTTACCCAGCTGGTTCAAATCTCCTGGTTTGAACCCTACTGATTTTCATCTTTTCATCATAATTCAAAGCTGGAGCTTTGAACTAACTTTTACCCTGCTGGTTCAAATCTCCTGGTTTGAACCTTACTGATCTTTATCTTTTCATCATAATTCAAAGCTGGAGCTTTGAATTAACATTAGGAACAAATTATATCTTATCAACCTTTATAACCGAATCATCATCTAAATAGTAATTTCTGGCTGAGGAATATAACCAATGTTCAGGTTGAGAAACATATTGTTTTTCTACAGGATTATCATGAATATAATCTAATTTCTGTTGATAAAATTCTTCGCTTTCAATTAGAACTGGCCAATTCCCACTATGCCAAATTTGAAAATTCTGTCCTTTCCTTTTACTAAAAGACTTCTTAATTAATCTTATTATGTATTTTCTATTATCATTTTTCAACGAATTCTTTAATTCTCTTGTTGTATAACTTTTAAAATCTCTTACCACCGAAGATAAATTTCCCTCTTTAGCTGTAACTATAACATGCATATGATTAGTCATGATAACATAAGCATGTAATAATAATCCTTTATTCTTTTGACAGAATTCTAAAATATTAATAATTTTGTCAAAATAAACAGGTTCTGTAAAAACATTAATCCATTCAATTACCCTGAAAGTTAAAAAGTGTGTTTCTTTCTCATTCTCTTTTAATATTCTTGGACTAGACATCTAATACTCATATTAAGTTTATTTAATATAAATGCTGATCTTTTTCTTATCATAGTTCAAAGCTGGAGCTTTGAACTAACAGTTCTAATCCTTCTTGACACCTTATAAATAAAATATCCAACTTTATCCCTTACATAAGTATATTGACTTGGATATTTAATCACTTTCCCACCAAATCCCTCTTTAAACTGCACAAGTCCTGGATGTGCATGCTCAGCTCCCCACTGATCATAAAACTTTTTTCCAATTTCTTTGCTGTATTTTATACACTCCCACTTTAATGCGTAATTTGCAAGCAAATTTCTTCCTTTCTTATTGCATCCGCCAAACATTTCATAAACATTTCTATCGCTAAAAATAATCATATAAGTACCTATAATATCTTTTTCAACCCTAGCAACGAATATCTCAGCACTACCTTCTTCTCTAAAAAACTTCCATACCTTTCTATAATAATCTGTCTCATGCATAGTATAATTGCGCTCCTTTTTAATTTCATCGATTATCCTACAAAAATCATCTATGTTTTCATCATTTCCCTTCGTTACTTTTACATTATTTCTTCCAGCTTTTCGAATGTACTGTCTGTGTTTTGACCTCATATCAGATAATAATTCTTTTTCACTTTTTGATAGATCAATAACAACTGTTCTAATAGGCTGCTCCTGCCTCCCTGTTTCCTTATATCTATTACTTTCATAAATTTTCTTAATATTACTTTGTTTATCTTTAAAAACTGACTCGAAATCAACTCCAGGATCGACAATAATATGAGAAATTACAAGATTTGAAGAAGCCTTTTTAATTTCCTCTAAAACAAAGGGTAATAACTTTTTATCTTTTATCGAAATCCCTCTTGGTATATATCCAAATTTTTTATTTAACAGAGGAATCTTTCTAGTTAATATTGTAACTAAAGCAACAATATCGCTACCTTTATATATCCCAAGCCTGTCAGGATACCAGTTTCCTTTCTTTATCTGCCCCCATGCATAGGATTGTAGAGGATTAGTATTAAATTCTTTCGATAATTTAATATAATCACTTTTATTTACAAAATTTACACTCATAAGAGAATTATAATTCGAAGGGAAGAATATTACAATTTACAGTGAAAGATATCCTAAGTTTAAATGAAGCTGTGATCAGTAATCAGTAATCTGTAATCTGTAATCTGTAACCTGTAACCTGTAAACTGTAAAACGTAAATACTGTTCACCGATTAAAGCCTACGAATATCTTTTCTCAAACTTTTTATAAAACCAAACAGAAGAACCCCTAGATTATCAGCATTTTTCTGTGCATGAATCATTTTATCTTTACTTAATTTATACTGTTTATTACAAAATTCTAACAAAAATTTAACCTCTGCTAATGATCCGTATGAAAATTCTATAAATCTTAGTAGTTCTTTCTTACTCTTCCCCCAATTATCTCGTGCAAAACCTTCGACTATATTACAAGATACAGATATAACAGCTCTCCTCAATTGACTAATTATCCCAAATATTTCATGCTGAGGTAATTCTTTCGTTATATAATAAACTTCATGGGAAAAATTTTTAGACTTTTTTATCAGCTTTTCTTTTAAAGACAAACTCTCCATAACAAATCTGATTATATAGCAAAATTGAGATAATCTTCTGGGGAAATTTACTTAATTATAAATCTTCTAACAATCAAATGCTACAGACTACAGATTTTAGTTTACAGTCTACAGATTAAGGTCTCCAGTTCTCCGTTCTAATCCAATCTCATCGGCATTATAATGTGCAGGAAATCCTTATCATCTTTATCTTTGAAAACTCCAGGAGCAGTTACTCCATTTGATTCAAAATTAATCTCATCTCCTTCTACTGCATTTATCATGTCATTTAGAAAGCCAATATTAAATCCAGTTTTTAATTTACCCCCATCAATTTCATGTATTTCAACAGTACTTTCATTCTCTCCTACATCAGCTACTTGAGCTGAAAATTTTAGATGATTCTTTTCAGGAATAAATTCAAAAATTGCTTTATTTCCAACTGCAGATCTTGCAAATATACTAACAATTTTTACAGTTTTTGCTAAAGACTCTTTATCAACACTGAATTTGAACTTTACATCTTTTGGCAAAATTTGCTTATATTCAGGAAATTCACCTTCAATTAATCTTGAAGATATCTCAACATCTTTGACAATGAAGAGCATTTGGTTCTTTTCTCCTAATATATATATTTCTATTTCATCTTCATCCTTACAAATATCCCTTACAATCCTAGCTACTTCATTTAACGCTTTTGCAGGAACTATATGAGTAAATTCTTTTTTACTGCTTTTTTTGATATCTACTATCTTTCTTGATAATCTGAAACCATCAACTCCTACCATCGTTAATTTCTTCTGTGTAGCTTCAAATAAAATACCTGTTAAAACTGGTCTTGAATCATCAGATGCAGCAGAAAAAGTTACTTTTTCTATTGCCTTTGCAAAATTTATTGCATTTACTTTTATATCAATTTTATCATCAGGTTTAGGAAGAGGAGGGAACTCATCAGCACTTACTATATTAAAATCTGCACTATTGAATTTATTTTTTACTTTTAAAATATTGTCTGTTTTTTCAACATTTAATTTACCGCTTGATAATGAGTTTACAAATTCGGACAAAGTCTTTGCATCTACAGTTGTCTTTCCATCTTCTTTTATATCAGCTCCTATCTTTGTACTTATACCAAGTTCTAAATCAGTTGTTGAAAGTTTAAGTTCGTTTTCAACAACTTCAATTAGTACATTTGCAAGAACTGGTATAGAAGGGTTTGTACTTATAGCTTTTGAAACATAACTTAATGCTCTTGCAAAGTTTTCTTGAGTTATAGTTACTTTCATATATTTCTTTCTATTATAATATTATATAATTTTTATAATATAGTAGTAATAAGTAGCGTGGATTTGTTTATAAACTTAAATTTTATTTTATTTACGGCGAGAATCTAAGTTTTTAGTTGTGGATTAGAGTTCTCTTTATAAAATAGCTACATAATGAGTATCTAATTTTAAAAGCTTCTTGTCAAGAGGTTTTTCTCTTGTGGAAGTTTATCAAAAATTTGTTTATAACTTGTGAATAGTTTTTGGGAATAA
>CAZNER010000094.1:0-7353 GCA_964572065.1 uncultured Candidatus Saccharibacteria bacterium | reverse complement strand
TAGCTATCATAACTCCAATACCTGCAATAATAGATTTTATCCCCCAAGTTACAGTCCTAATTACTATTAATCCACCAATTAATGGAGATAGTATTTTACCGAAAGGGGTTTTTAAGAACCATCCAATACCTTTAACTATTGCAGTTCCTATTTTTAATAATCCTCTAACCATTGGTTCTATTGCATCACTAAAAGCTATTTGGAAGTTCTCCCAGGCATTTTTAATTTTAAATATATCCCCTTGTAAAGTGTCCATCATCTCATCAGCTTTTCTTTGAGAATATCCTGCTGCATTTCCAATACCCATCATCATCTGTTCATATTGCTCTAAGTTCCTTAAGATTGTTGAACCTGCTCTTTTACCCCTAACTCCAAATATCTTAGTTAGTACATCGTTAAGTGTACCAGTACCCATTGAAGAAGTTTCTTTTTTCAACTTCTGGAGTATAGAGAATAAATCTTTAACGTTACCCTGTGAGTCTCTAATATCAGATGCTGATAGACCAGTCATAGCTAAAGCTTTACTCTGTTTAGCTGAACCAAACATCCCAGAAGCAATAGTCATATATCTCATCATATTTTCTATTGCAGTACCAGCCATTGACCCTTGAATACCTGCATTACCAAGTACAGCAATTCCAGCAGCTATTGTATCTAAGTTGTAACCTAAATCGGCAGCTGTTGCAGCAGAGTACTTCATAGCTTCACCTAAGTCAAATAGGTTAGTATTAGCATTCAAAGTAGTATAAGTAAGTTTATCTGCAACTTCAGTTGAACGAGAAGCTTCAATATTAAAACCCCTCATCACATTCGTCATAATATCAGCAGCTCCTCCTTTTCCTCCTAATTCAGACATAGTAGCGGCAGCTAGATTGGCAGCAGGTGTAATATTTGACATAATGTCTACATATTTCTGACCAGCCATTGCCATAAATCGCATACCGCTTGCTACATCTTTAGATGTAAAGATGGTTTCTTGGCCTGTCTCTAATGCCATGTTTTTAAGGTCTGCGTATTGTTTAGTTGTTGCTTCAACTATTGAACCTACACCTTTCATGGTATAATTGAAATCGGCGCCTGTACGAACCATCTGTGACATTCCACGGATAGCTAAAGCTCCCCCGAATGCTAAGCCTGCGTACATGTTTCTTTGATGTCTCATTAAGTCTGAAGAGACTCTTCTGAGCTCGCTTTCCATGTCTTTCGCACTTTTGCGTATTTTAACCGATGGAGCTGTGAACTGATCCCGGAGGTACATCGTTACTCCAGCACCTATTGTAGTACTAGCAGATATCATTATGGTTTTAGTTTATCGTATTCTTCTTTAATTCTTTCATTGTATTCTTCTCCAAGTTCTAAAAATTTTCGAACTCTTTTATATGTCATCTTAAGGAAATCACTCCAAGAGATCTGGAGTTTGTGCTTACATAATTGAAAGTACTCCTCTTCTAGAGATCTCTTGGGAAGAAAAAATCCTGTAACCCTGCAACATTTACTTCATGTATATTACCATTCTTAGGATCTTCTAAGTCTGTAATGATAGCTAAAGGTGGATCTACTTTTCTTAAAGCAGTTCTAATTTGTTGCATATCTTTCTTACTGAAAACAGAAAATGAAATAACTGTCTTCCAATCAGAGAAGTCGGGAGATTTGAACTGTATGTTTCTAGCCTTAAGTTCTTGATTGATATTTCTTTTTTCTGAATCTAATAGAGCCATATGAGTTTCTGCTTGACCCTGAGCATAATTCATTTTAACTTCTTTACCTGAGGTTAATTTGATGATTATATCATTTTCGTATGGGTCATCAATATAGGGTTCTAGTTTATATTTGTCATAACCTTCTTCACCCTCTTTAGGAAAATCACTTTCATAGTTATGAATATATCTTCTTAAGTCTTCTCTAAATAATTGTTCATCTTCATCATCAGAGAAAGTATAAGAAAATTCTATAATTTCACCAATAGAGAATATCCTGCTTTTAATTAAAATAGTATATATGTCTCTTATTGGCATCTCTTTTACTTGTTTTAAAGTAACACCATTTCCATAATAACCATGTAATTGAATAATACTAGCAACGTATCTATGAATACTAGTTCCGTCAAGTAAGTGTTTTTCTGTAGTAATAAGTTCATCATCTTCACCATTATGTTCTCTGATAATACAAGTATAGCCAGAGGGTAAAATGAATTCATCTAAAGGAATACCCAATTTGTTTAAAGCTTCTCTGTTAAATTCTTTTTCGTTTCGTTTCATTGCCATGAATTTTTATGTTTAACAAAAAAGAGGGCCATTTATATAGCCCCCTAAGATAATTATTTTAAATCTTTCCTACTTCATCTACTTGAAGTTCGATAACTTCTAAAGAGTTTTCACTTGATAACCTATCTAGAGGTATACCGTTAATTTTAGAAGGCCAACATCCAACATAAGTCCAAGTATTAAGAACTGAAGCATGATCCTCAGCTAATTCTTTAATTAAAATTGGTGCTTTATAAGCTGAAGGTATAGTACCACCACCTGAAATTGAATCAGCTACTGCTTTAGCCCAGTCCCAGAAATAAGTAGCCGGACCAGAAGTTGTCATTAATTTTTCAATTGTAAGAGCATTAAAATTTACTCTACCACCAGTTTTTATTGAGTGGTTAGAATCTCCATGCTCTACAACATCGATATCTTTATCTGGAGGAGTAACTTTCTGAGCTAACCAATTTAAAGAGCCAAATGCTGTTACAATTTCTATAGAAAAGTTGAACCCTTTTCTAGGGTTTGAAACATTAGTTGCCATATATTATATTTTTAAAGGTTTAGAAATTAAATTCTATTCCGGCAACAGTTTGAATAATCTCAACTTCAATTTGTTGCATTGTTGGAATAAGAGTTAATATTAATCTTATTTTATACTTACCATTAGCTACATCAGTAGCATTATTTACTTGAAGGTCATCATCTGTAACTCCGGGTGCATTTTGATCTCCTTGCCATTCATAGGTGTAGAAAAATTCATTCAATAATGAATCTAAGAATGGCTTAACAGTTATATAAAGATTATTCCACGTTTGAGGAGTGTTTGGTTCTTCAATAAATTCTTCTATTGTAGGTTTAAGAGCTTTAGTAAAGTTTATTAATCCTCTTACAATGTGTAAGAATTTATTTTGATCGTCAGTAGTTTGAGAAGTAAAATTACCCCATAACATATTTTTACCATCACGGTTAATTACCATGTTAATCTGTTTTTTAGCTAACTCTTTGAAATCTTCTAGTTTCCCGGGAGTACCATAATTATTTACTATCCCTATGATTCCATCAATTAAACCTTTACGGGGTCCTGCAAATGAAGTGTAAGGAGAAAAATCCTGATCTGTAGTATTAGCTGCAATTAATACATCTGCCATTTCTGAAAAATTCGAAAGGTTGTTTTCTATATCATATAATTTGATACCACCTCCGAAAAATGCAGCGAATTTAGTATTAATATTTGTTCCTCTTGCACTGATGTAAGAGTCTTTATCTGTGTTACCATTTGATAAATGTGCAAAGTACATTAAATCTTTTCTTGCTGCTACATAAGCTGCTCCAGCTTCATGTAATCCAGAAAGATCCTCATTCATCTCTGGAGCACATATTTGAAGTGAATCATCGAAATCATCAAAAGCATGTAACCCATAACCATTGGCTGAAGTTCCAACCCAATCAGTTAATGCAGGAGCTGTACCTTCTGTACCACCTTCAAATGTTTGAGTTACTTCTAAAGGTTTAAGGTTTGTTGCAGATGATGTATCTTCATAAGTAACACCTACTAATACTGAACGTGTTACTACTTCTTGTAAATAAGTTGAGGCAGTATTTAACCCAGCTACTACTTTTAAGTTCTCATATACTTCAGAGATTAAAGTATTTGTTTTAGAACTTATTGTTAAATTGAAGTAGTCATCATCACCATTAGAAGATTCACTGATGGTGAATATTAAGTTATTATACTCAGCTCCTTGATTCTTGGCTGCAAGTACAAATAAGTCATCACCAGATTCACTAATTACTTTAGCTGTTCCGGCAGTTACTGTATCTCCTGCTTGAGTAGTTCCACCTGTTACTGTAAATGATGATGTAGCATCATCTAAACTTTTACCAAATACTAAGATAGTTCTAGTATTAGTATCTGAAGGATCTAGTATAGCATCTTCAATAATAGATAAAGCTTTTAAAGCAGTAACTATAGCAGCCATTGTAGTATCATGATCGGTATCAAATGCTACATCCCCTAAATCATCTCCATTTATTGTTAAATCAACTGAGTTATCAGTTATTAAGTCTGCATCGAATACTATTTTTAACCCATCACTGATATAAGCTTTAGTTCCGGCAGCAGAATGGTTTGTAACTCTACAAACTCTTAATTTACCACCTGCTTCTAAAACTTTCTTACAAAGAGTTGGAAATTGGTAATCTCCAGATTCACCCCCAAACAAAGTAACGAACTGCTTCCAAGTGTTTATTATTTTACTTGGGTCATCTATCGGACCCATTAACGTTCTTCCTAAAACGAAAGAAATACCATTCAAGGGTTGACTAACTTGTTGAGTTAGTGACCTGGTACGAAAATTGACTTCTGCTAATTCAGGCATATTATTATGTTTTTATTAGTTATTTATATTTTAATAATGTTAGAAAAAGTATTGTTATTATGTCTTAGAGTATTAGAATCAGTAGCAATAATCCTGATAGTCCTAGTGAACCACCTGTAACTCTCTTTAAAAACTTGTTCTTCTCTTCTAGGTTATTATTATCTTCTTCTAAAGATTTATTCTCTTTTACAAGGTTATTATTTTTATCTTTAGTTACTTCTAAATTTAATTGACAAGTACTGTAGAAATTATTTATAATATTATACTTCTTATCTAAGGATTTATAATGATCTTCACAAGTTTTAAGCTCAATCTTTAATGAATCTTCTCCTTTTAATAAATTAAGTACTTCATCAGCTTGTTCATTTGTTAAACATAACCCGGGACATGGATTACTTGACAGTGTCCTTAATGCTGTTCTTTTTGTTTCTAATTCTTCTATTAAGCAATTCTGAGATAGAATCATATTTACTGCTGTCAGGAAGATTGTTAATGTAATGATAAAATTCTTCATTTTCTTTAATTTTAATTTGGTTTATACTATCAATTTTTGCAGAGTCTTTTGATAAGTGTAATAATTCTAAGAATAAATCTTTATAGACTAGATCTAAAGAATCTTCTAAGTGTGTTTGATACTCTATTATTTCTTGATTACAATCACATGGTTCTTGTTTTGGAAAACATAGGTAAGCAATAAATAATGCTATAAATATAGCAATAATTGAAAATAGGAATGAATCTTTAATTTTTTGTTTCATGATTAATTGGTTTTTGAATTTTACGATCTTGATATTGTTTATTAGTTATTATACCACCGACAATAGTAATTGTAGTTATAAAAGAAGCTGAGTCTTCTAATTTAATAGACACATAAATTGAGCTTATCAATAATAATAAGCTCAAAATTTTACTAAAAGTTATTTCTAATCTAAATTTCATTTTTTTGATTTTTTTGCATAAATATATAATGAATCTTCATCTTCATAGTTTAACCTTATACCAGTGTGAACCCAGGTTCCAGTACCAGTCTCTAATTCTGTTATACCATAAACTTTATGATTTAACCTTAAGTCTTCAACTATATGATCTGTGTTTTGATGATCTTTGAATTTAGCATCAAATACACTACCCCTTGAATGAGAGGCAGCTTCTGAATAATACTTATTATGATATATAATAAAATTTTTCCATGAATGAATCTTATCGAAATCAGTCCAAAAGGGTGTTCTTAACCCTGACCAATTTCTAACAGTTTTAGCTTTCATTGCTACATAAAACATTCTAGCATCCATTCCCCACCAATCATTAATATACATTGGCCCATATTTATCTCTTAATTTTTGAGCTATCTCAAATACTTCTGGCAATATTAAGTTTAATAAGATATGTGGTTTATGATGATACCTTACATATAAGTGCCTTGGAATAAATTCATCAAGATAGAAATTCTCTGCAACTTTAATTCTTTCCATAATTTTTTACTTCATTAGTGTTTTTTACTCCTTTATAAACATCATCAGCTACTCTACCGTTAGCTTGATTTATTACTTTCTGGATATCATGTTTAGCGAAATCATAAACAGCACCAGTATAATCTAGAACATCATTAACACATCTTAGAACGTCTTTATGAGTATTCTGGAATTCTGTCATAATGTGATCAGTTAATACTTCAACATTGTTATTATGATATTCTTCGAATTTTTCTATGATGTATGGGTTAATGTTTTGTTCTTTCCATTTATGTCTACACTCTTCAAGTATTTTTTGAATATACTCAAATAACATCCTTCTAGCATCTTCATGTGTTAAATGTTTATGTAATTCTATTACCTTATTAATATACTCTTTAAAGTATTTCTTACCTATCACTAATTTATAATAGAATAAATCTCTACCAACTAAAGTTTTATATTTATTAATAAATTGCATAGTATAAGTTTGAGCAATATATCGATTGAATGTTGAAAACAATTGATGTGATCTCAATTCAGCTATCCATAAAGCTTTTTTCCTTGTACTACCAATGAAGATCTGGGGTATTATTAATATCAACCACTTAGTGATAAACTCTTTAAATACTGCTATTAGAACCCCACTAATAGATCCTAATATAATTCCCCAGAAAGTTCCTGACTCTGCCATTTTTACTTAATTTTTATTTGTTTGAATTTAGAATTATTTTTTAATTTATTATAGAAATCTTGAGGACTCATCTTCCACCAATTATCAAAGTTGAAGATCCAAGCAGTATATTCAAAGCAGTATAATCTTTTTATAGCTTTTTCTCTCCTTAAGCCCCACCATTTACCAGTTAGGTTATAGATTAGTTGGAAGAATAATAATGATAAGAAGTCATATTTAGTTCCGAGTTTAGATTCAGCTCTTTTAGTTATTAATTCTTTATTTACTTCTTCATTCCTGTAAACTTCAAATTCATAGTCATATTTTTGTAACCAATCTTCGAATTTTAATTTTTGAGCTCCTCGGATTTGGCTTCCATATACATAACCATTAATATAAGTTGCTGAATGACTGTAACCTGATTTAGCAATTTTTCTTATTACTTTAGATAATAAAGTCTTTCTTCTACATACTAAAATATCTCCAGTTAATAAACCCTCTTCTTTAAGTTTAAGTTTTGTAGCTTTCATATTTAGAGTATGTGGTATAATGCTAGTATAAGAAGGTACTGCAATTCCTTTTTTTAATACTATGTTTTTTAT
>CAZNER010000093.1:5508-7447 GCA_964572065.1 uncultured Candidatus Saccharibacteria bacterium | reverse complement strand
ATGATTGCTTTCTGATACTATATCTGCTCTGGCAATTATTTTACTATTTTCATTTACATCAAGATTATTCTTAGTTATAGAGTAATTTACTCTATTATGAATATCATCTTTAATACCAGATTTATCTTTTTCTTTAACTCTATCCCTATGAACATCACTCTTATCTGCAATTATTAAGGCTGCAGAAATATTATTTGTAAGACGAGCCTCATTTTTGTCGTGATTAGCAATTGCTTGTATAATTGAGGTCAATCCTTCAACATCACTTGTTTTAGTAGAAAATACTTGATGGAACAGTAAACTTCCCCAATAATGGTGCAATTTCCTGTCTATAAAGTTCCCCATATCATGACAATAACCTGCTATCTTCGCGTATTCAATTTCTTTTTCATCAAAATTTGCTTTTATTCCAATCATTCCTGAACGATCTGAAACTATATTTGCATGTCTTCTGCCATGGTCCGTATAATTCATTGCATTCAATTTTTTATCAGTTTCTTCAATGAATTTATCAATTTGATCATCCTGTTTAATATTATTTATACTTAAATCCATAATAATTTAATATTTAAATATTAAATATTTACTCTATTTCCTTCCCAGCATTTTTTCCCGGTCTTGAATCATAACAATTAGTTGGTTTAATTATTATAATTCCCTTTGCTGGATATTCTTTGCTTTTCGCTTTTTGCCATCTTTTTACTTTTTTATATAAACCCCCTCTATTTTTATATTCGCATTTTCCTTTTATTTGAAAGCATTCATAATCTTTTCTAAAAAGTATCGATACCTTAGGATTTTCTAGTATGTTTTTAATAGTCTTATTGAAATAATTATCTACAATGATTATTCTATCATTACTCTTTTCATAAATAGCTCCAACTGTACATACATTAGGTGTACCACTTTTTGAACTTGTAGCTAACTGATAATATTTAACTTCTCTAAGTAATCTGTAGATATTGTCAGGTATTCTCATATTTATTAACTAATTTTTATTATTTTACAATTAAAATAAAAGTTTTAAAAGACAATTAATTATAATCCAACTTTAGTCCAATCAAAGACACATTGTTAATCTTTAAATGCATATCTTGGATTTAGAGGCTCAAAATCTATACCAATTAATTTATAAATACTTTTTAAAGTATCTGATGATACAGGTATATATCTTTCAGGTCCCCCTATTGCATATTCATGGTCCTCTGGGTGTGAAGGGAGTAAATATACCACTTCTTATCCTTTAATAAACATTGTTAAACCTTCTATACAATAATCTGAATCTTTCCAATTGTGTACTTTCGCTAAACATAAAAGGCATTTCAACAATAGCAATAATGCTACCAGATCTAATTTCTCCTGATGTGATTCTATTAGAAATTTCACTTATATTTGAAACTGCTTCTGCATCTATTCTTTGACCATCCTTTGAACCTACTTTAGAATCTGATGTTTTATATCTATTATCACCTTGTACTTTGAACACATGAACTGGTAATCTCATTTCTCTTAATTTACAAACATCTTTTAAAGTGGCTGATATTTTCCCTCCATACATTATTCCAAATCTAAATACTATTAATGGAATTCCGTTTATTAATGATTCTACACATTGTCTGATTACTATTGAAGAATATATAGAGCGTTTATCTACTAGTTCTTGAGAATTACTTGTTGCAATAAGTAATTTTTCTAAGAATTCTGCCACAATTAGGAGTTAATAAAGTTTTCATAGGCAACTTTTTAAAAATATTATAAATTTTGTCCAATGTCAAATAATTTTTTATAAACCCAACTCTTTATCAATTTTTTTCATAGCATTTAGTACTATCTCTAGATGTTCCTCTACTGTCAATCCAATTCTCTCAATCCCATTTTTTATATTTTCTCTATTAATATTTTCTGTAAAGCTGCAACCTTCTAAATAAGTTACATTTTC
>CAZNER010000093.1:0-5498 GCA_964572065.1 uncultured Candidatus Saccharibacteria bacterium | reverse complement strand
TTAATATTTGCTGTAAACCTCTTCTCATTCCATCTTTTCATTAATGATTCTATTTTAAGATCATTTAATTTCTTTGATGGTAATACTAAAGTTGCAGCTACAACTAAACCCGTACATTCCTCTGCTATCCATAAAACTTTATCAAGTAATGTATCTTGATCTGTTCCATTAAAGTTACCATGTACTTCTATAGCATGAGTTATATATTCACTTACGCCTTCCTTTTTTAACATCTCTGCACCCGAATACATATGCTTTTTGGGATCTTTTTCATACATAATATCATGTAGTAGACCTGTTATTGCCCATGTCTCAATATTAGCTTCGTGTAGCTTTCCTCTCTTGACAAAATATCTCGCATATTCTCTCATAGCAGCTTCACTTGAAAGCATATGTTTTACTAAATTTTTATTTTTAGTATATTTTTGTACTAGCTCTAATGCCTTCTTTCTAGTTATTCCTGGGTTAATCTCATCTGTTTCATTACAACTAATTATTTTATTATCTTTCTTCTCAATATTACTTTTAGAACTATTCCTATTTTTAATGCCATATATTTCCTTTGTTGTATCTTCGATGTGATATCTAGTTTGAGGGAATAATGTCCCTTCCCTAGCACTTACACCTTCTAAAAACCAAAATAGTCTTTCTGATACACCGAACCCAGTTGTTGGGGGCATACCATATTCAAGCATTTCAACAAAATCTATATCCATCATCTGTGCTTCTTTGTCTCCTGCCTCTCTAGCATCCTGCTGCTGTTTAAACCTATTATATTGGTCTAATGGATCATTTAACTCAGAGTATCCATTCCCAACCTCACTACCAGCTAATATTACATGAAACCTTTCTGTTATTTTACTATTTTCCTTTTTTGATTTTGCTAAAGGAGACATAAATTTAGGTTCATTTATCAGATATGCAGGTCCTGCTATACCCTTTCTTACAATCTTCCACAGATTATCCACTAATCTGAATTTATTCATACCTTTTTTGTCTAACTCTACACCATTCTTTTTAATAACTTTTAACATCTTATCCTTTTTATCATTAAAGATATCTATTCCCAATTTTTCTTTTAATATTTTTACATAATCTATTTCTTTCCATTCATCTGATAGATCAAATTCATAATTTTCTTTTTTAAATTTAGTCTTTTTATACACTGTTTTAGCAACATACCTATATAACTTTTGAACTAACTCCATATTCTTTCTATAATCAGCATAAGCCCAATACCATTCATTTGTATAGTACTCCTGCAAATGCTCATCATCAATTCCTTCATTTCTAAAACATGCTCCAATCGTAAAAACTTTTTCAAATCCTCCTCCAATTAATCTCTTTAAATACAGTTCAGGAGATATTCTCATATAGAAATCTTGATCTAGGGCATCATGATGAGTTACAAAAGGATTTGCATCAGCTCCACCTGTAACATGCTCTAGTATTGGAGTATTTAATTCAATAAATTCATTCTTTTTCATAAAGTCTCTATTTGCCTGCCAGAACAGACTTTTTCTGACAAATAATTCCCTGCTTTTTGTGTTTGTTATAAAATCAAGATATCTTCTTCTGAACTTTGTTTCCTTATCTTTTATCCCCTTCCATTTCTCTGGTAAAGGTCTAATTGCTTTTGTTAATAATTTAAATTTTTCAACCTTAATAGATATTTCACCTGTGTTTGATTTTGATAATTTCCCTTCTGCTTGAATAAAATCACCAATATCAATTAATTCTAATTCATTCCAGCCTAACAATTGCTCTTTTTTATCAAAATTTTTAGTATCATCTTTTTTAATAATTAATTGAATATTACCTTTAAAATCCTGAAGGCTAATAAATTTTAATAAACCATGCTCTCTTAATGCCATGATACGTCCTGTTACCCACATGACATTTCCTTCCAATTTTTTAAAATTATCTACAATATATTTATTGTCATAAGATTTTTTTGATTTTGCAGGATATGGATTAATTCCTAATTTTTTTAACTTCTCGACTTTATCCAATCTTTGCTTGCGTATTTTATACAATGTAGATGACATAATGATTATTTTAATAAATTATTTAGTTGATTCTATGCGTACCCATGTTTCAGCAAAACTTTTCTTTATAATTCTTTGCTGCCAGAATATCTGTATCCACAACCAAAGTCTCGTTGGATATAAAAATAATACCCAGTAAGCTTCTTTAAGACTTTTTACATATTTTAATGGAAACCATAAAGCATATTCCAATTCTTTCCAGAAATTTCTGACTTTTGTTTCTTTCTTTAATACATTATACTTCCATAATTGTTCATAGCCTCCTACAGAACGCAGTTTTTGTTTATACCAATCAGATAAGTTCTGTGCGTATTTTACATATACTTTTGCTTCTGGTTCGTATAGTAATTTATATCCTTTATTATGCAGTTCATATGAAAAATATGCATCTTCTATAAGACAATCAACAGGTGCTTCTATGCCTAGATTTCTCATAGCAAATATATATCCGCTTAAAACAAAAAATCCAGGTTCTTGTGATATAATTCTTAACGATCTGCCTGAAATACCTTTCTTCATCGTTACCATTCTCTTATGATGAGCAACATCAGCATAAAAATGATTTGAAAACTGCATAAAACTATCCTTTTTTCCTATTGATACAGGTCGTCCTGTAACTCCTCCAACTTTAGGATCTTTAAAATATTTCATTAACTTTGATATTACATTTTTACCAAAATAAACATCACCATCAGTTAATATAAAAATATCACCCTTTGCCTTCTTAAAAGCCATATTTAAAGCAAGAGGCTTTCCTTTTTTTGGATCCTTAACTCTTCTTATATCTTTGAACTTAAACTCATCTGCTTTCTTCTTTGCAGTAATCCATGTTTTATCATCAGGACATACAATTAAAACTTCAAAATTTTCTTTATAGTCGTTATATATAGGATTAACAATAGAATTCAAAGCTCTTCCAATGCTTTTTTCTTCTTTCCAAGCTGTTATTATTACTGAAATTTCCATATAGTTATTATAATGTAATTCTTAAACTATTTCCAAAGTTTAAGATCACCGATAATATAAATCGCCCTTGCCTAAATCCGAGATAACATAACGCCTCTCAGATAAAGGCAAGGGCGATCAAACCGCGATACCACATTGATTTATGATTATATTTCTAAAATCATCTTTTTACCCAAATAGGGATTAGTTCTATAACGGGAACCCCCGTCCTGTTTTACTAACTTTGGAGGAAAAGTGTTCTTCAGGAAATCTCTATTAATTATTAATTAATAGATAATCAAGCCTTATTAAAAATTATTTAATAGAATTTCACTAAACTTCTATTTCTCTAAATTAAATTTTTAATTCTTGAACAAAACCTTTATTATTTAACTTATTTATATTACCATAAAACATATTAATAACTCAAGTCTATTATGACTTGTAGCCTATTTTACGGAGTAATTCATATCTATTATTTTTATCCTTTTTATTTTCTACTTTACTAGATCCTTCACCATCTATAACACCAAAAACTCCTCTACCTTTACTGCTTTCAACAATAATAACTTCAACAGGATTTGCTGTTGCGCAAAAGATTCTGCAAACTTCTGGAACTTTTTTTATTGAATTTAAATAATTAATAGGAAAGCAATCCTTTGTGAATATTACAAAAATATGACCTGCTTTTATTAGCTTTGCATTTTCTATTGCTAATTTTTCCATATCCTTATTTGTACTTGAATATCGTATTAATTTAGGTCCACTTGCTTCACAAAATGCTAACCCGAACTTAATGTTTGGAACTGAATTTACTAATGCTTCATGGATATCTTCAACTGATTTTATAAAGTGTGTTTGTCCAATAATCACATTAACAGTAAAATCATCATCCGGTTTTTGAATTTTAACGGTTTCTATTCTTAACTTTGACATAATCTAATTTTTATGAATAATTTAACTATAATATAAATTATAACAAATAATTAACCTAAACAACCAATTTCGCTGCACCTTTTAAATTGCTATTTTCGATTTTTATAAATTTTATCGAATTTTTACCTAATATTCTATTTGAATATTTCATTACCATATTTTTATAATTCCAACCATTCCAAAACAAACTTCCCTCAATTATAACAACTAAATCTTTATTCTTTTTAAACATCGAAACTCCTGCTATTTTAGAAGCGATTAATGAGGCTGAACGTTTAATCAATTTCTGTGCTATTTTTGATATTTCACTTTCTCCTTTTTGTTCTGCTAATCCAGAAAGTTCTTTAGTAGATTTCAGTTCAACTTTGTTACAAATGATATTAAAATGTTTATATAAATATGCACCACTTACTTCTTTTTCAAATATATGTTCTGTTGGTTTTATTGATTCCTTATCTATTTGTTTTCCTGATTTAGTCTGTTTAAATTTATTAAAGTTTCCAGATTCTAAATTTACTACATGATTTCTATCAGAGAACCCCCCAAAATTTATGCCTGTACCAACTACTCCTCCAACTACTTCGTCCTCTTTAAAATCTCCCTTAGTTGATAATACTAAACAAACCAAGTCATTAGCTACTGTAACTTTTATTTCTTTCTCAAAATATTTTTCAATTTCTTCTCCTATTTTTTTATTAATTAATCCTTTAAATTCATGTTCTTTTGACACACTTATTAATATTCCATCTAGTATTCCGTTTCTTAACAAAGGTTTTAAAGCGTATGCGAAATTTACTGATAATAAATCGATATTTTTATATAAATTATTTTTTATAAAGGTTAAAAATACATTTTTATTTTTCATTAATGGTAAATTTTTAACCTTATAATTAACAAATTTTATTTTTCTATCAATCTTCTCTACAATAGCTGTTTCAAATTTAGATCCTCCTATAACCATCACTTGAAATTTGTGTGTGTCTGTATTAAACTTGTTTTTTGAAATATTATTTTCTATAAATGAAAGACTACTTTCGCTGCCATTCTTCGCTTTCTCTATTTCTGTACAGAAGTTTTTAGAGATATTTTTCAATTGGGATAAAGAGTATAATTTTACAGATGGATAAATCATTTTCTTATAAACTATTTAATTATCTATCCCCCTCGTCTTATTAGATAAATTTTCTCATTATCTCCAGTTATATTAACTACAGAAAATTCTTTTTTGCTATAAAATCTAAAATCCTTATATTCAATGAAATATTTCCCTCTTTTAAGATCAAAACAAGTACTATAAATAGATCCATCTTTTACTATATTATATGTTTCATAATCATATATTGAGATGTTTTCAAAATAAAGTTCATTATAATCTTCCTTATCGATAAAAACTATTTCAACATCATCACAATAATAATTACTATAAGAATAAACTCCAAAATACTTTTCATTTTTATAATTCTCTATTATTCTGTCTTCGTATATACCAGAATCTAATTTTATATCTTCTATATTATCTTTATACACTTTCATACGACTCTGTTCCTAGATTATTTAAACTTTGGGAAA
>CAZNER010000092.1:0-7511 GCA_964572065.1 uncultured Candidatus Saccharibacteria bacterium | reverse complement strand
TTTCTAGTTTCTCATTCATTTTCTTTAAAGATCTTCTCGTTGTAATTGATAATATGAAAATTAATGAAAAAATAAAGACTTGAAGACTTAATGTTATGAGTAAAATATCTGTAATATACATATTAAATTGTCCTTATAGTTGGTTATTCCATATTTATAAATATTTTATACTTTTAACTAAATATTTGTTATCACGTTTTCCTTATATAAAATCCCACTCTTTCCTCATCTGGACTCATAATAAACTCCTGACAAGAATTGGGATTTATTTCTTCATCTTTATAAACTGGTATAACATACGGAGAGTTGTGATCTTGAAAATCAGGGTTTAACCTCAGATGTACCTCGATTATCTTACCCCCAATCATTTCAACATTCAAGTACTGATATTTGTTTTTTAAGTTTCTGATTAATTTAGGTAGCTTAGGTTTCTGTGTAACTTTTCGCCATACCTTCCAACGCTGCATATCATTAGCAGAATACTTAACGCCTTCTACACAAAGTATCTGTTTACCATCACAATAATCAATACTTAAATGCTGACCTTTAAAGATTTCACACCAAAATGTCCCATCTACCATATTGTACTCAGTATTGTCCTTCAAATACATTACCTTAGCTCCTCTACCCATTCCCAGAAGATTTACACAAGGTCTGACTATGTACCTACCAGGCTTGGGTACATACAAGCCCTTAGGACCACAGAGGTAGCCTAGACGCCTTGAGAGGAGAAGCTTGTCAAATACCCAGAGGTCTTCAGGATCGGCTATACCCCATGTTTCTAAATCAGAGGTAAGTTTCACTCTACAATCTCGAAATGAACAAGATCATCAAATGTCTGGTCATCAAATTTACCGTTTCTATTCCAATCTCCACCCCATCTTAATTTAATACCTTTTTGATCGGCAATACCCAATGCTAATCCACCTAAAAAATAAAAAGATTTATAATTTTCCCAATCAATCCCTCCATTCCATGGAGCTACATCGATGGCTATACTAGGAGTACTGTTGTGTTTAGAGTTGGGATACTGAAGTTTACTATTACCATTATTGAAGGCTTTTTGTTGTTCTTCTTCTGATCTATGTCCACAAAGTATAGAAATATCCATAACCTTGATAACTTCGTTGAAGATTTCTTGGAGACGAGGATCACAAGTGGCTAGTCGTTCTCTAGATTTTTTCCCGTATTTATACACTACTTTTCCTTATTATTCTTTGAAATTAATTTTTTTACTAACTCTCATTCTTTACGAGCTTTAAACTTTTATAATAAAATTTACACAATCACTTTCATCCATTTTGACACATGTTTCCACATTTGGAGTGTGGTATTGTTTGTTTATACAAGACATCAGTAAAAATAACAGTAATGTATAATTTTTAATTACCTTGTATTTACTATTTTCTTTCCTTTCTTGTTGCTTTCTTTTTATTTCTTGTGTTACTTTTTCTTCAGCTTGCATTTTTGTTGAAAATCTTAGGTCAACAGATGGACCATGAGGAGTTAATAGTTTTTTAAATGTTTTCCAAAAAAACAACACACGGTATTGAACAATAAAATGGTCTTCGTTTTTTAATATTCTATATTTACTCATTAATCCATACCTTTTTTGTTTTTTTTATTAACTTACGAACTGTATTACTATTTGAATTATCTCTCCATAAGAATAGTTATAACATTTTTATTTACACATGGGATTGATTGTATCTTCAAAAGAAAATCCCATACTTGAACCATCATTACAATTTACATAGTAATCATAAAAAGCGTATCCATATTTTATAAAATAAACACCATTATGACAAGAACAATAATTTTCTGCTTTAATTTTTATTTCTTCTTTAGTTAAGGATTTTGTACATCCTAGTAAGATAATTATTAAAATTAAATAATTTATTTTCATTGTTCTCCCTTCATCTCTTTCTTCAATGTTCTTAGTTCTGCCAATGCTTGTTTCTCAATATCCTCAAGTGGTCCAATTCTTCCAGTTAAGCCGTTCCATGAGAAGTCTGCTTTACCTAAAGGTCCACATCTATTCTTAACAATATTAATACTAAAATATTTATCTTCTTCAGGAAAATCAGAACTATAGCCCGGTCTGTGTGCGGTTATCATGGCAGTTACAGCTTGTGCAATAGCGGAAGAACCTTTAGCTGCATTATACGTCAGGAGAGGCTCGTCAGGGGTGCTAGAAAGCTTATTAGGTTGTAGTAGGCATACCACTACTTTACCCTCATTGGCGATCTCTCTGAGACCTTGTATGGCTTCTGCTGATGCCTGAGTGGGATCACTACTCTTTGCTCTAATTAATTCCAAGTAGTCAACGATTACTAATTTAATTTCTCCACCAACTCTAGCTTCTTCTTTGCGTATTGAGTCTTTTAGTTCATCTACGCTTTGTCCTGATTTGAAACAAAAACTTACATTCGAGTAATTCTTGTTTAATATCTTTCTAAAGTTTTGAATTTGTTCTTGATCTCCCTGTCTGTATACATCGTACAGTTCTTCAGACGTTAGTCTTGTTTCTCTTTGAACAAGCTTCTGAATTAGGATATTACCTGCCATATCATAAGATGCAAAGAAAGACTTGACTCCTTCTTTAGATGTATTATTGAGTAGAGTTAGAGCAAGAGATGTATTATGTGTTACAGTAAAATCGCCCAATAAAAATAAACTATTACCATCAATTTCAAACCCATAGTAATCATCTTTTTCTAGTTTTTCGACAGTAATTCCTGTTACTAGAACATCCTTAATTTGTCGTCTAGGTTTACATTTTTTTCTTTCAAGAAGAACTGGGACTTTATCTAACTGTCCTGATATATGTATCATATGGTAAATTATATCCTTCACTACTTTTTCTTTTGCATAAGCAGCAAACCCTAAAGACCTGCATAAATAAAGAACATCATCTCTTAATTTTCTATCTTTTGTAACGTATTCGTAGCAATTGTTCAACTGGTGTCCGTCTGAATCAATTAAACCCGCTAGAAGTTTTAATCGATTTTTTTTACTATTTTTTAAATATTTTTCTGGAATAAATTTTTCTCCGTTAATGAGACATGTTCTAATTTCATCAAAAAACGGGTTTCTTGCTTGTGTCTTATCAACAATATTATATCTAGGAACTTTTTCCCTTTCATAAATTGCTAACTTGAAATTATTATTATCGCAAAATTTTTGTAAATATTCTTTTATTTCGATGTCACAAGAAGTTATTTCTGGTTTTTTTCTAGTTCCATCTCCTAACCATAGCCCTATTAGATATGGATCTAAATCTAGTTTCTTTTCAGGAAAATTAACTTCAACTCTATAGCCCTTTAATTTTTTTCTTGTAGACTCTGGTAAATCAAAATATTCATTTATACTCAAATTAACAATTTGATTTTTTTGAAATCCAGATCTACTTTTTTGTGAAGTATATTTTAGGCTAAGAATATGACTTTCATTAACAACATAAGAATCTCCTTTAGTTGGGATAACTCTATACATCATTTCTTTTCCTTTACAAGTTGATAAAACTTTTCTAGGTTTAGAATCGTCCCCCATCAGAAGATCCCCAGTTTTAATATCTTGAACTGGCACAATATCTCCATTATGGAGCATAACTGGAGTATCTTTTGCTAAACATTTGCCTATACCTGGTCCAGCAAGAATACCTATAAGGTGCCCAGTTTGTACCCTTAGAGTATCATCAAGGTCGGCTATACCAAACTTCATAGTATTCTCATCAATATTCTCTGCATATTTAGCAAATGAGTCAAATCCACCATCAATGTTCATAACAAAGTTTTCGTGGATATCTTGTGCATCTAGTCTAGGTACACCAATCTCTGTAAGATAATCTTTAAGTTGCTCAGGAAAGTTATCCTCAGCATATGTTCCTCCCTCCCAAGTATTAGAGTATACTTGATTGATAATTGTTTTGTATATCTCATCCTTTGAAAACTTTTCTTGATCAAATCTTTGAGATTGTAAATCAGCAGATGCCTTTAAGGAATAGTAACATTTAGTTTTATTATACCCTAAACTTTTATATGTAGATGCTAATATAATTAAAGAATTAGATCTTTGACCTGGAGGAAAAAATCCTTGCTCTAGTGCATATTTCCAAGGAGAAAGATATTTAGGTCTTTTGGCTAAATTTAGATCGCCAAGTATAGTAGGTGTTTCTTTTTGTTCATCTTTTTCTTCTTGAAAGAGAAGAGTTGAATTTACTTTTTTAGAAACCATAATTTCTGGATCATATACATCACTTGCAATTTGTTGAATTTCTTCTATTGAAAGACTCTTAAGTTCATCTAACAAAAGAGGTATTTTATAAAGACCGCTTTCTGGATGTTTTGTAAAAGGTAATCTAAGGATTCTATTGGCATTATAAACTACAGAATCAAATGTTTTAAGACCTTTTGCTATGTTTATAGCTGTTTTTTTGGCTTGTTTGGGAGTAAACTCTTTATCTGTTTGAATAGATAGATGAAAGCCTTTATTTCCTGAAAAATAAAGAGTCATATTTTCTTCAGAAAGTCCTTTAAGTTTTAATCTTTTAATAACTTCTAGGGTATCTCGTCTTGATTCTTCTATTTCTTTTGAGTCGAAATCAAAAACTAAAGTATTTGTTGTTACATCTTTTATACCAGCTACACTATGATTTTTTTCAAAATTTTCTTTTTGAGTTTGATTGTATTTATATACAGAAACATAATAATCTTTTGCTTGATCTTTTACATGTTTATATATATTTTCACCTTGGGGAATAAGCTTACCATAATCATTTAGTCCTTCACATAGTCTTACATACATTTTTTTATCTCCCATAAAAAACACCACCTAAATAAAAACCTTTGTTAAAGGGAGGGGAGAGGGGAGGAAACCTCTCCCCCCAAAACTAAACGAAGTGAGAAGACTACTCTTCTTCTCTAGGTGGCTGATGGATTGTATATTTTATAAAATGTAGTTTTTCTTGCAACTCTTCTCCTCTTTCTTCTGAAATTTTTCCAGCTTCAACAGATGCTTCAATTTCTTTCTTTTTACTTCTTAAAATCAGTCGATCGCCTTTTTTTACTGAAAGATCTTTATCAATGTTAATATAAAGATTACCGTTTTTACTTTTGTTAATTGTTCCAATGTCATTTACCCATACTTTACTCATTTGTTATCTCCAATGTTGTTTCAATGTTTGTATTATTATCTAAACCAGTACCTTTTTCAATTTCATGAACTAGAGCTTGATGTCCAAAAACTGTTTCTTGTAAAGCAAAGATATTATCAATTAACATTTGTTCTTTTTCGTTAAGTGAAATATCAACTTTTTTTTCTAGAAGCTCATCAGCTAGATGAACATGACAAATAACTTTAAGTACTCTTTTTAAAGAAGAACTTGTTAATTCGTCAACGTTTTTTTGTACTTTCTCAGCTCCATGTGCCAACATAGCTTTTGACATTGTTAGTTTTTGTTCATTTGGAATGTCATTTAATGGTAATTGTTCAGATTTCATCATCATCCACCGTGTTTACTGATTTCTTTTTTCTAAATTTTTGTCCAGAAGGCTTACTGGCTACTGTGTTTGTTTTCTTTGACACCGACTTACTGAAAGAAGTTTTCTTAGGACCATCACTATGGGCATCATTGTCTTCAGATGACATTCCCAAAATTGCCTGAAAAGCATATCTTCGTAAGTAGGAATATACTGCTCCAGCTCTTTGAGCTTCGTTACATCCTTTCATTTCAATTAAAGGAAGACTTGCATAAGACTTGAAATATTGTCCCGATTTGTGAATCAAAATAGTCTCAACTGCCGGTTTATCGCCTTGGTTTGAAAGTAGTTGTGTTACTGCAAGACCATGTTTTGCTAAAACAGGCTTAGCCGTTTTAATAACAGTGGCAAGGTCTGAATAATTATATCCATATCCTGATTCACCCTTATTAGCTGTTTCAAGTTCACTTTGTGCAGCAGAAAGTGCTGTAGCAATTTGATCAATATCATTACTCATAAGAGTTGTGTTATTAACTGCACCAAAAGTAACAGCATTTTCTAATACGATGTCATTATTTGTTGTATGTGTTTTCACTTTATCTCCTATAGTCCCAAAAGTTCTGTGGCTTTTTCTAGAACATTGTTATAGGCTTCATCATATGTACTACCAAGAGCTTGAACGCTAACCCCTTTTTTTGTAACAGGTCCACCATTAGCTACCATTTTTTCAGGATTAAATTGGTTGATACTAACAACTCCCAAAAACTCATTTTTTTGTGAAATTTCAGAAACTTTTACATCCACAATTACATTATCTAGTTTGGCAATTTTTTGAACAGCACTTTTCATTTATTTCTCCTTGTGAATAAGTGTTACTTCTGTGTTCTCTTTGAGAACTTTATAAATTTTATCTGATTTTTCTTGATCTGTCAAATTATTATTAATTCCAATTTCATTAATTTTAGTTGCTAATAGTTTATTTCGTTCTTGTTGTTTATATTTTATCGTATCTTTGAAAAAAAGCGTAATAACATATAAAGTAAATTGTAGACAAACAATAATACCCCAACTAATAATAGTAATTTTATCAGGTAAAATATTTTTAAATATATAATCATATAATAAACTTATATTAAAAAAAGTAGTAAATATAAAAAGAACCTTAAGCATAATCTTCCTCCAATCTTGCAATTATTTCATCTGAAATAATTTCTTCTAAATTATATTTAGCCATATGAGCAGCTTCTGGAACTCTAGACGCATCTTCTAAACTTATAATTTTTGATGCTTTTGTTTCAGGGTTATAATCAATTTTAGCAAATTTATATGCCTTACCATCTTTAAATAAACCAATAGCTCGATAGGGCTTATCTCCCAATTCTGGTTCTTTTACATTAAAACTTTCTTTTAATTGTTTATTTAGTTCTTTTATTTTATTCTTTAAAGTCATATTTTGTTCTTCCAATTCTTTTTTAGTTGGCATTATTTTCTCCTATTTCTTTTTTAAATATTTTAAATTAGTTAAATCATTAGTTCGACAATAATTATAATAAGGACATTTTCGACCATATTGATAGCATGCATCTAAGTTTTTTTCAAAATTTTCTTCACTAATTTTATGAAAAACTTCCGTTAAAGTTTCAAAAGTTTTATCAACCATTTCTTTCGGCATTTTATCTTTTATTATACTAGTTCTTGTTTTAGGTTCACGTTTTCTTATTTTTTTTTCAAGAACAATATAAGCACAATTATCATTCTCTTCATATTCAGAATATCCTGCAAGTTGACTTGATAAACATACAGAGTCTTGTTTGTAGGGCTGTGAAGAGGTTTTATTATCACATATGTACTTTACTCCAGGTTCATCATAAAAACTACAAATTAAATCTATAACTCCCACAAATTCATCTTCACCATCAGGAAGAACAATTCTCTTTTGAACTTCAAAAACTTCTTCAATTTGAGGCATTATTTGATTTTTGTAGGTATTTATTAATAACAAACCCTTTTCACAAAGAGAAAGCCAAGTAA
>CAZNER010000091.1:0-7524 GCA_964572065.1 uncultured Candidatus Saccharibacteria bacterium | reverse complement strand
AAATTAGGCGACCCCTTTCAGAAAAAAATAATGTAGAATTAAATCCATTTTTTTTTATTTTATATTTCAAATCGAAATGCTCGGAAGTTTGGGGATCGAATCGGTCCCTGATCCGAAATATAATAAAAAAAGAGGTAAAACAGAATGTCATCACAGAAAGAAAAAAAGGATGCTTATATTCATCTTCGGGTAACTAAAACAGTAAAGGAAGAAATATCAAAAAAAGCCAAAGACCAAGAAAAATCAATGACATCTTATCTTCTTGAGGGTGTGATGACACCTAACAATAGTTCAGAAAGCGTCATCACAAATACAATTGACACATCCATCTTAAGAAAAATGATTAAACCTTTTGCTGAAAAAGGAATCCAAGTGAATCTTAATGAAGATGAGATAGAAAGGGTACAAGAATTATGGAGGGCTATACAAAATGCCTAAATTTAATTTTGGTACATTAATGGGGTGTGATGACAAACTAACCTCAGAAGTTGGATCCAACTTATCTCAAGATGAAGATGAGGAACTGTCATCACATAAACCACCTAAAACAATCAAAAAAAACAGAAAGCCCTCTCTTATCAGATCTTACGAATCAATGAATAAAGAAGTAAAACTACTAGGTAGAACCATTCCATTTGATGATGTAAGAGATTTAGCCAGAGAAAGTCTTGAACATAATCGAAATCTGATTAAGGGGATAAAATATTATCTCAATGCTTGGGAATCTCGATATAATAAGTATAAGGAAGAGAAACCGAATAACTTTCTGATTGATGAATTTGAAAGCATGCAAAAAACCTTAGGAATGCTAAAAAAAAATGAAAAGATTTATGAGGTCCTAAAGAATGCCAAAGGAAAATAAGTCTAATATGTATGTGGACTCGAAATACCAATGGAACCTATTCGTTGGATGCAGATTTGAATGTGAGTATTGTATTCCCTCATTCCAAGGAGAGGAGGAGGATGGTCATTAAAATACACAAATTAAAAATATGGAAAGAATATTTCGAAGTAGTTTCATCAGGATATAAGACGTTTGAATTAAGGAAAAATGATCGAGATTATAAAAAAGGAGATATTCTGATTTTGGAGGAATGGGATCCAGAGAAAGAAGTTTACACAAATAGGACAATAGAGGGAGAAGTTATTTACATCTTAAATGGTCCCTCCTTTGGATTGTTGGAAGGCTACTGTATTATGAGCTTGAAGTTACCTAAAATAAATAAAAAGGTGCGGATATCTAATGACTGATGAACGGTTAGATTGTCCGAAGAGGGGAAAGTCTTATCAAGAGAGAAAATGTAAAATCTGCAAAAAATTCATAGATCGAAAGTGTTTCTTGGGTAAGTTCTATACGCAAGATATCTTATTAAAAGCTAAAGAATTATGGCAAGATAAAAAATCCTTTATTATTTGTGAAAGATGTGATGATATGCTTCGCTCGTTCTTTATTGAATCTGATATTACTAATGATTCTGATTTCTTTGATCGCCATCGATTTCTCTGGAATATTAAGAGCAATAAACATAACCGATACGCTCATTTGTACGCTCGAAGGCAAATATGGTATTTATTTGATTTAGGTTTTATATCTCAATTAGACCATTCAGAAGCTATAAATATACATACTCTATTTGATATGAAAGATAAGGAGAAGAGCTTTTAGAATGGTAAAGACTAATATGTATGTGGACTCGAAATATCAGTGGAATTGTTTCATCGGATGCAAATTTAAATGTAAGTACTGCATTCCTTCCTTCCAACGGCAAATGAAGAGGCAAAAGCATAGATGTATGGATTGCTATAATTACATCCCTCACTTTCATGAAGAACGATTAACTAACCGTTTACCACGAACGTATGGGGATGAATTTATCTGGGTTGGATCCTCAGGAGATATTTCATTTTGCGAATTGGAAGATATGGATAAGATCTTACTCAAAATCGAAGAATATCCTAATAGGACCTTTTTCTTTCAAACAAAAAATCCGAAATATTTCCAACAATTCGATTTTCCTAAGAATGTTATTTTAGGTATTACATTGGAGTCTGATCGGGATTGGTGTAGTATAACAAAAGCCCCAGATCCATATAAGAGATATAAGGATTTCTTGAAAGTGGACCATCTTCGTAAGATAGTAACTATCGAACCTATTTTGGATTTCGACGGATTTATAATCGATTGGGTTCGAGCTATTGCTCCTGAACGGGTTTATATTGGGTTTGACACTAAGAACTGTAATCTCCCCGAACCCTCAAAAGAAAAGACCCTAAGATTAATAACAACACTCGCATGGTTCACGAGCGTTAGATTAAAATATATAAAATACGATATCGTGGGGTATAAATAAAGTGTTAAAGTCAGGGATTAATTCTGTAGGAGGAAAGTTTCGTAGTAAGGTTTTTTTATTGACACATACTCCATATCACAAATATTTTCTGAGCTTATTTACGGGGAGTGGGATTTATGAACTTGCTAAACCTAAAGCCAGTCATTATGAATGCTTTAATGAACTAAATCCAGAAATTGCAAATTATTGGATTGTGATAAAGAAATATTTCAATGAATTTGAAAAGAGACGAAAAGAAGGTCCCTATACCATTGTATCGCATTACCTTTATAAATTGCTTACGAAGGGGATCTTGACTCCTACCGACATGATCGAGCAAGCTATTCAATATCACTACAAAATTAAGTTATCCTATGCCTCCCAGTTAAGATTTAGGGGTATTGTACCCGAGACCACAAGTAAGAAGCAAAATATTGAGAAATCAAAAGAGGATTTTAAATATTTTCTTTCAGAGGGGACCTTTAAATCAAATCTGGGAAAAACAACAAGACCTATTTCTAATAATGATTGTGGTCTTTTGACTGAACTAAATCCAGATCTTCCTGAACGATTGAAATATGTAATTTTTGATTGTTTAGATTTCAGAAAAGTGTATCGTAAGTTCTATAATGCATATCACAAACGGAAGGGTCTGACTAAGGAAGTCTTCATATATGCGGACCCTCCTTTCCCTGGAACGGAGCATTATTATGGGGATTTATTTAAATCAGAGGATCATAATGATTTAATTGAGCTAATGATAGAGACCCCCTTTAATTTCATGTTATCGATAGGAAAAGAATGCGGTTTTTATCTTGATGCACTTCGAGACGCAGATTGGGTCATCAAAAACATATCTGTAAAATACTCCACAGATGCTAACTCTCAGAAACCTTCAGATGAATATCTATGTATGAATTACAATATTACAAAAATCCCCAAAATGACTGAGGATAATCAAATCACTTTAGAGAAATATATAGAGGATTAAAAATCATGTATAAGAATTATAAAAAATTAGCAAAATTTACTCAACGGATAAAAACAGTCTATATTAAGGGTATTAAACCAAAGAAATTCCTTTCAATTCTAAAGAATCTCAAGATTGACGTAGTTGTTGATATTCGCTATTCAAGTGTTTATCCGATCTATTTTGCTCCTAAAAATTTGAGGGAGTTATTAGTGGAAAATGAAATCGAGTATATTCGGTTCCAAAAATTAGGCAATCCAAAGAAATTACGGAATCGAGCAGGAGAGAATTTTGAGTTAGCTAGGGAATTATATCGAAAACATATCCTCAAGAATCATAAGGAGTATTTAACAGACCTTTTTAAGCTTATCAATCGGAGGGTTAATAAAAATTATGCTCTCTTGTGTTATTGTCCCACCTTTGATCCTAAATTATGTCATCGCTTCTGGTTGAGGGAGGTCCTAATCTCAATTAAACGAATTAGGCTTGGGTTTGAGGGGGAGTTCAAGTTAGAATATGTATCGAAAAACAAAATAGCACAAGAGGAGTAAAAATGGACGACAGAAAGCCTCCGTGTGGACTTGGTTTGGCTCTTGATGATGAAGGTTATACGGATTTTTCTAATCAAGAAGATGATGGAAAGGCAATAAGGATCTGGTGTACTCAATGTGATGTCGATATGGAGAAAAAGGGGATAGCATTGGACTGTCCCAAGGATGGGACTTTTTATATATGTCCTAAATGTAAACATCGAATTGTAGTATTTGGGAAGGAAAAAAGATTATTAGACTCAAAATATAGTGAATTATATCAAAAGGCATTAGAATTTTGGGGTAAAGATCTACAATTGAATATGGTATTTGAAGAATTGGGGGAGCTGATAACGAAGCTCTCAAGAGTAATTAGGACTCGTATTCCCCCAACCGATTTAGCAGAAGAGATCGTAGATGTGGAAATCATGTTAGAGCAACTAACGTATATTTACAAACTAGAAGAGGAAGTTCACCATACAAAAACTGAGAAATTAGTAAGATTACAAGAGAAATTAGGGATACATGAGGAAATACTATGGTTTAACAATTCAGAATGTCCTCAATGTGGAAAAGCGATTGAGGATCCTAAAAAGATACGAGCAAATGAAACAGGATATAGTTATTGCTCAGATGAATGCGCTGTAAAACACGTTGATGAAAATGCACCAGAAGGAGGATACTAACAATGGGGTTCTTTCAGAGAATAGACCAATTACTAATAAAAAGATTGCCTTTTAGATTTTTTAGAAAATATTTGGATTTTAAATTTAAACGATGGAAAAAACAATTGGTGGGTGTGAATGAAAACACTTAGTTCTATGGAAAAATTAGAAGCGAAAATGGATTGTCTAAATAAGGCAATGGGGTTAATCAATGATTTATGGGAAGGGAAGCTTAGGAAAATGGATCAGAAACTTGATTTTATAATTGAGAACCTTAAGGTGAGTAATCCATAAAAAATAATAGTAGCACCAAACCATCTGGAGACAAGCACAAGGTGGCGGGAGTGGATTCAATTTTCTTCTCTTCCGACCTAAAAACTAAACCAGAGGTGTAAATAATAAACCTTCATAAACGATGTATTAAATGCGGAAATTATTTCCCATCAGAACCGATGGAATTCAAATTTGTTTGTGATAAGAAAAAATGTCACGAATATTTTACAAAATGGCATATCGATTCAATTAAAAGGAGTCGACACTTATCCACTAGTTATTTTAATCTATATGACTTAGATCGACCAAGGACGTATCATCACAAGACGGGGGATGTCATAGATTATGAACTAGTTTGTCGAATATGTGGGGCGCCATTAAGAAATAAGGATGGAAAATATAGTGTTCATAGAAGATATTGTAGTAATTGTGATAAGGATGCCTTATGGAGGAAATACAATTGGGGTGCAACCAAGGGGGATTATGCATGTAAAGTCCAAGAAGAACAGCGAGATCAAATCGAATCTACTAAAGAAGTATACCCCGAAAGAATCCAAGATTATCTAATTTTATGTGAAATATGTAAAGTTCCATGTACTATATATCAATATTGTATTCCAATACTTCAAGTCATTAATATTCATCATAAAATCCCCGTTCATACTCTTGATTTAGAGAACCTTCATTTAATATGGGATTTTTCAAACCTAATCGCCTTATGCCCTAAATGCCATAATAATCAAGATCATCAGCTTTCAAAACTGAAGATGGCGGAGATCTCTCAATTTAGAAAAATAACGGAATACTTTGAGGAGGTATGATCATTGAAGTCTTTACATTTCTGTACTAAGAATTTATTAACTCAGATTTATGAAGGCCAACCAGGAAATATTATAGAGACTTATAGAACAGGGTATATTCCAAATATTTATTCTGGGGATATTATCAACCTCAAGGATCGTCTTAATAACGACAAAATTATTTGTAAGGGATCAATTGTTTGGGTCTGGCCCCTCCAATATAAGGAACTTTCCGAATTCTCATGGCATAATAAAGGATTAGAGGAATTAGATCAAACATATAAACGGAAATTTCACGATAAACATTGGGTTTTTGATATTGGAATAAGATTGTACCCTGAAGTGATTAAAGGAATTGATAGATACTATCAACATATTCCCCCTCACGCAGAAGATTATAAGAATATATCAGATTTTTTGGAGGTGGATAACCCATAACCAAACATCAAATCTATTTTACAGATTCAAGGGATTTAAACTTCATTAAGGATGAGACAATTCATTTGATTGTAACGAGTCCTCCTTATTGGAATCGAAAAGATTATAATCATCCAGATCAGATTGGATATAATCAATCCTATGAAGAATATATTAATGATCTGGGCTTAGTTTGGGAAGAATGCTATCGAATCTTATATTCTGGTTGCAAACTATGTATTAATATAGGAGATTACTATTGTAGTACAAAAGAGCATGGGAACTACAAAATAATCTCAATAGAATCTGATATAATTTTTATATGTGAAGATTTGGGATTCGATTTAGTCTCAAAAATCATTTGGCAAAAAACTAGTAGATGTAATCCCTCAGGAGGATGTAATCTTATGGGGTCAATTTATTATCCTCGGAATGGTATTGTAAAACTCGATTTTGAATATATTTTAATTTTTAAAAAAAGTGGACAAGGACCTAAGATTTCTAAGGATATTAAGCAGCAATCAAGAATAGCATTAGAAGAATGGACAGAATATTTTAGTGGTCATTGGAAGATACCAGGATCGAGAAACGATAAACATCCCGCTAGTTTTCCCCTAGAAATTCCTCTACGATTAATAAAGATGTATAGTTTCGTTAATGAGGTTGTTTTTGATCCGTTTCTTGGATCTGGAATGACAAGTCTAGGTGCATTACTTACAAAACGAAATTCTATTGGAATTGAAGTCAATAAAAAAAATTACTGGCCAGTTATCCAAGGCAATTTTGGTCTTTATCGGTATGATAAAGATTATGAGATTATAATTGATAATAAAAAGGTGGATAACCCATAGAGAAAAATAACAAAAGTAGCACCAAGCCATCTGGAGATAAACACAGGGAGGAAAGAGAGGAGAATGGAGGCTCCTCCCTTTCTCCCGAACACAATAAATCTAGTTTTTTTTTTCAAGATCTTCCTGAGGAGCTAAAAAAAATCCTCCTTGACCTCGAGAAGAATTTCAATGTGATCAAAAAAGATGATTCCGGAATCACATTAAATATAGAATTATTATCACAATGTAAAGACGAAATATATTCTAATTATTCAAAATTAGAAATTAATTTTCTCAAATTTATATTTAATATTTTATCTAAGACTCCTAACAATTGGCTCCAGAATAGGGCCTTATTAAATCATTTTACGTATTTTTTCCCCTCTATTTCTACTGGAGAAAAAGAACCCCTAAAAAAAAATGATAATGATAGGGGGTCAAGCGGGGGGTCCCATCCCCCCTCCCCTTTGGATCATGATGTCGGGGTTTCTACTCCTATTTTGGAGGATGTGAGTCTAATGCCCCCCGATCGAGCCAGACAAAAGCTTCCAGAAGGTAAGGAAGATTTTGGTATCTGGATTTCTACGAATAAGTTGGACCATGTGCATACTTGGAACGGAAAATTTAACATAACGGATCCAGAGGAAGGATCATTATGGACTATTTTGGAGAGAGAATTGAACCCCGAATATAATTCCACAGGCTGGGC
>CAZNER010000090.1:0-7593 GCA_964572065.1 uncultured Candidatus Saccharibacteria bacterium | reverse complement strand
TTTCTTGACTTAATTATATATAAACTGATACCTTTTATATAGATAAACTTGGGGCAGCAAAACAATAAAATTCTTTACTATAATAAGTATATCACTGGGTATCTTTATGCCTCTATTTCATTATATTGTTGGGTAACATAAAAACTTATGTCTAAAAAGATAAAATTAAACTATAAACAAAAACTAATTGCTACTAATAGATATCTAATTTTAGATAATCATAGAAAACCTAGAGAAAATGTTGAAGATATGTTTACTAGAATATCGAAATTTGTTGCAACTAATGAAAAAAGATATCAATTATCAAAAAAAGATATCAAAAATTTAACTGAAAACTTTTACAAGATTCAATCAAATTTCGAATTCCTATCAGGATTTACTTTATCAGATAGAGGTAGGAATAAATTAATGGCTGCATGTTACGTTCTTCCTCTTCACGATAGTTTAGAATCAATATATAAAACATTATATCAAGCTGTCAGGCTTCATAGATTAGGAGCAGGAATTGGATATGATTTTTCTGAAATAAGACCTGAATGTTCTCTTATCAAATCGACTGGAAAAGAAGCATCTGGACCAATATCTTTTATGAGACTTTATGATTTTTCCTCAGAAATTATACTAAATAGAGGAAGTGTTAGACATGCCGGTCATATGGGAATATTAAGAATTGATCATCCCGATATTCAAAAATTTATTCGAGCAAAAGAAAATTATAATCAACTTACAAATTTTAATCTATCTGTTGCAGTTACAGATAAATTTATAAAAGCTTATAAGAACAATAAAAATTATAAACTAAAACATCCTAAATTTAATCAAAACATTGAATTATCCGCAAGAAATATATTAAAGAGCATTGCTAAAAGCATTCATAAGAGCGGAGAGCCTGGAATTATATTTATTGATGAAATTAATAGGAAAAATACTTTACCTAAACTCGATAAAATTAAGGCTACAAATCTATGCGGAGAACAACCTCTACTTTCCTATGAAGCCTGTAATTTAGGTTCAATTGCATTAAATAAATTTTTACAAGAAAATAAATCTAGTAATATTACTAAAAAAATAGACTGGAAACGATTAGAAAGAGTTATAAGATTAGCAGTCAGGTTCTTAGATAATACTATAGATATTGCTCATTACGAACTACCAGAAATTAAACAGATAGTATGTAAAGACAATAGAAAAATTGGTCTAGGTGTAATGGGATGGGCAGATTTATTATCCAAGCTTTCTATTCCATACGATAGTAATAAAGCATTAAAACTTGCTGAAAAAATAATGCGATTTATACAGGAAAAATCTCGAGAAGAAAGCTGTAATTTAGGAAAATTAAAAGGAAACTTTAATAATTTTAAAAAAAGCATATTTCCAAAGCTTGGATATAAATACATGCGGAATGCAACAATAACTACGATTGCACCCACTGGTACAATATCCTTATTTGCTGATTGTAATGGTGGAATTGAACCATTTTTTTCATTATCATATGTAAGAAAAAACATGGAAACACTCGGTGATAAAAAATTAGTATTTATTAATAAATACCTCGAAAAAAAATTAAAAGAAGAATGGGTATATTCAAAAAATTTGATGAAAGAAATTATCAAGAAAGGCAATATTCAAAAAATTAAAGAAATTCCTGGCGAAATTAAAAGTATTTTTAAAACGGCATTAGAAATCAATCCTATTTGGCATCTAAAGATGCAGGCATCATTCCAAAAATATACCGATAATTCAGTATCCAAAACTATAAATTTACCTGAAAATACAGATACAGAAAAAATCGAAAAAATACTAATAAAGGCATACGAATTAAACCTAAAAGGTGTTACAATCTATAGAAATAAGAGCAGAGATAAACAAGTATTAAACTTAAAAAACAAATAAATTAACTTTTAAATTAAAATCCATCATGGTACAAGCTCAAAACATTATAATAGGAATAACGGGAACTATATCGGCAGGTAAAGCAGCCTTACGTTATTTTTTAGTGGATCGAGGATTTAAATCTATTAGATTGACACGGCCTATATTTGAAGAAGGACTAAAAAGGAAAATAGACTTATCAAATAGAGAAAATTGGATTAATCTAGATATTGAATTAAGAAAAAAAAACGGTATGAATTTTCTAGCTAAGAAAGCTACTAAACGGATTAAGGAAAAAGAAAGATACGTTATTTGTCCTATTAGACACCCTACTGATATCAAATATTTAAAAGATAATTACAATGCTTTAATTATCTTTGTAGATGCTCCTTTTAAAACTAGATTTAAAAGAACTTTTCTAAAAGAATTAGGTGGTGGTTTAACAGAGAAAGAATTTAAATCTAAAGACGATTGTGAAAATAACCCTGAGGGTAAAGATAAGAAATATTCATCAAATATTTCTGCATGCAAAAAGTTATCCGATGAAATAATTATCAATAATAAATCACTAAATTATCTAAACCAACAATTAGAAAAAATTCTAAGAAAATATAAAATTCCTGATTTAGTAGATACAACAACTTACGAAGATTTTGATATGTAATTTATATAAATCTATTTCAAGATGAAAACAAGCAAAAAGAAACTGCCTAAATATTATACTGCTAATTCTATTCGTCTTTTAAAGAATAGATTTCTTAAGAAAGATCCTAAACGCAATAAGAAAGAACATCCATCAGATTTATTTCACAGAGTTGCTAAATGGGTCGCTAGTGCTGATAAAAATTACACTAAAAGTAAAACTAAAATAAAAAAAGCTGAAGAAGAATTTTTTAATGTTTTATATAATCTTTTACTTGTCCCCCAATCTCCTACTTTACTAAATTCAGGCAAAAAGAATAAAACATTATCAGCTTGCTTCGTTTTACCAATAGAGGATTCTCTTGACGCAATTTATAAAACCCTCTCAGATGCAGTTCAAGTACAGTGGAAAGGCGGAGGTACGGGATTTAATTTCTCAAAAATCCGTCCTAAAGGTGATGAAGCAGGTGGAATGCCTGATGTAGCAGCAGGACCTATTCACTTTATTAAAACCTTTTCTGAAGCTCTTATGGGTGTTAGACAAGGAGGAAAACGCGGAGGAGCTAATATTGCAATTTTAAATGTAGATCATCCAGATATTATTGATTTTATACATATGAAGGAAAAAGACAGAACAATTGTAAACTTCAATATATCGGTAGGTATCACTGATAAATTTATGAAAGCTTTTCAAAACGACCATGAATATGAATTAATTAATCCAAGAAATAACAAATGTGTTAAAAAGATAAGCGCTAGATATGTCTTTAATGAGATCATAGATCTTGCTTATAGAACAGCCGATCCTGGAATTGCTTTCATAGATAATATTAATAAAGATAATCCAACTCCACATTTAGGGGTAATTAATTCCACTAATCCTTGTGGTGAACAACCACTTCTATCTTATGAATCATGCAATCTTGCTGCATTAAATCTCTTTACTCATTTTGATTATAGAACAAATGATATAAATTGGAGTAAACTAAAAAATACTATAAATACAGCAGTACATTTTTTGGATAACATAATAGATATCAATTATTATCCACTTAAAAAAATCGAAGAAATCACAAAATTTAAAAATAGAAAAATGGGGCTTGGTCTCATGGGATTTGCAGATGTTTTAATAGTAAAAGAAATTCCCTATAATTCACAAAAAGCAGTAGATTATGCTGAAAAAGTGATGGAATTTATTCAAAAAGAATCAATTCAAGCTTCTATAAACTTAGCTAAAAAAAGAAGTACATTTCCAGCTTATAAAGGAAGTGTTTGGGAAAAGAAAAAACTACCCGTAAGGAATGCAACTATAACAACAATTGCTCCTAATGGAAATACTAGTATCATAGGAGGAGTAACTGGCGGAATTGAGCCTGTATTTGATTTAGTATATAAAATAGGCGGTATTGAAGATAATAATTATAAAGCTACAACTATATTTACCCATATCAACCAAGCATTTAAATATATCGCTAAAAAGAATAATTTCTATTCAAAAGACTTAATAGAGAAACTATCTAAAAATGTTCCTATATCTGAAATTGAAGAAATTCCTGATAGATTTAAAAAAGTATTTGTAACTTCACCTAAAATAGAACCTAAATGGCACCTTTTAATGCAGGCGGCCTTTCAGAAACATGTTGATAATGCAATATCTAAAACAATTAATTTCCCCAACAATGCTACAAGAAATGATATTAGAAAAGTTTTCATTGATGCTTATAGAAATAATTTAAAAGGTGTAACTATATATAGAGATGGATGTAAATATGCTCAGACTTATGTTTCAAGTAAAAAAGGTAAACTAAATACAAAAGAAGAGGACAGAAATAGAACTCAATTCGTAATAGCTAATAAAGATAAATTTATTAAGAAAGGATTAATTTCTGACCTCGGAAACTTCAATGGTAAAATAAAAATATCAAATAAACAGTTTACTTTACCAAATGACGAAGAAATATCTTATAATTTAAATGAAAATACTTTACTAAAAATATCTAAAGAGAACTCAAAATCAGCCGCTGAACAATCGCAAAGTATAGCTATATCAGAAAAAAATGGTTTTTTAATTAAAAGTAAAACAATTAAGCCTAAAGATATACTATTTTTTGGTAAGAAAAATGACTTCTCATCAAATTTATTTAAAAAGCTTCTATCACACATAAATAAGAAGGGAACTAAAGCATATATATCTACAGCAATATCCATATATGACCCATTTAATGAAAAGTTTATATCTACAACAACAAAAATACCAGGAAAATTAGTTAAAACTACTAAAAATAAATATATGTTTTTACATAAAGGAATTAATTCCTTTTCTGAAACACCATCAGAAATTGAATTTAGAAGTTATAATCCGAGGTATAAAGCACTTCAGAAAGTTTTTGAAAATTTCAATATATATAAAAAGGATTCTATTGAAGTTAGCCTTTCCCAAAATGCTCATGAAGTTTTAAAGAGACGTTCTTTAAAAAAGAACAAAAAGGGTAAAATTATAGAAACACCAGAAGAAATGTTCAAAAGGATAGCTAAATATATCTCAAAAGCCGGTACAAAATATAATTATTCAAAATCTGAAATAGATAAGAGTTATAGAAATTTTTACAATATACTAAATAAACTAGAATTTCAATGTGGCGGTGCTCTTATCTGGGCTGGAATGAGTGACAAAAAAGGGAAAAAAGCTATTTGGTCGAAATGCTTCGTTTTGCCTATAGAAGATTCCATTAGAGATATTTTTGATACTTTAAATAACAATATTGAAGTTCTAAAACATGGAGGAGGAACTGGATTTAATTTTTCTAAAATTAGATCTTCGTATTCAAAAGTTTCTACAACTGGTGAACATGCAGCAGGTCCTGTAGAATACTTAAAAGTATTTAATAATGCTCAAGATACAATAGTTGGAAGAGGCGGTAGACAAATGGGATCGATGGCTATATTAAATATAGATCATCCAAATATTCCTGAATTTATAACTTCTAAAAGAGAAGATAACAAACTTACTCACTATAACATATCTGTAGGCATAACAGATAAATTTATGAAACATATTAATAGAAATAAAAAATGGAAATTAGTTGACCCGCATGATAAAAAGATTTACAAAACATTAAATGCAAAGAAGCTATTTCATAAAATATGCAAATACGCATGGCAAAGCGGCGATCCAGGATTAATTTTCTTAGATCAATTAGATAAAGATAATCCAACTAAGCACCTAGGAAAAATAGTTGCTACCAATGTTTGTGGAGAACAGCCTCTTTTATTTTATGAATCATGTAATCTTGGTAATATAAATCTTTCTAAAATTGTTAAAAATTTTCCTTATTTAAAAAATCCTAATATCGGTAAAAAAAGTCTACGTCATAAAATAAAATATATTGATTGGGACAAATTTGAAAGAATTATTAACACCTCAATTGAATTCTTAGATAATATAATTGATATAAATAATTATCCAATAAAAGAGATCGAAAAGATGACAAAGAAAACAAGAAGTATTGGATTAGGCTTAATGGGTTTTGCAGATCTACTTATAAAATTAGGAATCCCATACGATAGTAAAGATGCTATAAAGTTATCTTCTAAAATTATGAAATTCCTTCAAGAAAAATCACATAAAGCGTCTATTGATTTAGCTAAGAAAAGAGGTAATTTTCCTGCTTTTAAAGGAAGTAAATGGGATAAATCTAAGAAAAAATATATGCGTAATTCTAGATGTACCACTATAGCCCCTACAGGTACTATATCAATAGTAGTACAGTGTAATCCAGGTATCGAACCGATATTTGCATTGGTTTATAAAAGAATGCAGTCACTTGGAGGAAAAGAACAAACAGTAGTTAACTTCTTATTTGAAAAAATAGCTAAAAATAGAGGATTTTATTCAGATAATCTAATGAAGAAATTAAGTGAGGGTAAAAAATTATCTGAAATTAAGAATGTTCCTTCTGATGTAATTGACATATTTAAAACAAGTCATGAAATTGATCCAGAGCAACATGTAAGAGTACAGTCTGCCTTTCAAAAATACTGCGATAGTGGTGTATCTAAAACTATAAATCTTCCCAAATCGTCAACAATTAATGACATAAAAGATATTTTTAAACTTTCTCATAAATTAAAATGCAAAGGAATTACAATATTTAGAGATGGATGCAAATCTGAGGCACAAAAGATTAATATAAGTGAAGAGAAAGATACTAAAGAGACGATATCTAAAACCCCAAGAGAAAGACCACTTATAACAAGAGGAATAACAACACAAGTTAAAACAGAACAAGGGTCTCTTTATGTAACTATAAACGAAGATGAGAATGGTATAGCAGAAGTATTTTTAAATATAGGTAAAAGCGGCGGTTACTCATCAGGTTACTGTGAAGCAATCGGAAGACTTATATCAGTTTCATTAAGAGCTGGCTTATCAATAGAAAGCATAATTGATCAGCTTAAAGGGATCAGAACATCTATTCCAACTTTAAACAAAGGCATGTTTGTATATTCAGTTCCAGATGCTGTTGCCAAAGTATTAGAGAATCATATTAAAAACAAAAATATCTCTATGTTTAAGAAAACTGAAAAAATTAAGATAAAAAATGAAAAAGAAATTAAAGAGGAAGCTGAATTATCAAAACCTGAAAGAGAAAATAAACCTAAGAAAAAGAACAATGATTCAAAATACAGCAATGAAAATACATATGATCAGCTCCCAGAATGTCCTGAATGTGGAGGTGATTTACAGTATGCAGAAGGCTGTATGGTCTGTTTAAGCTGCGGGTACAGCAAGTGCGGATAAGATTATTCTAAACTTTCTAAAGCTTGTCTTAATTCAAACCAAAATTCATCAACAGTTGCATATCTCTCATCTATATTTTCACTCATTGCTTTCTTTAATACATTAATAACAATCTCATTACACATTCCTGATAATTCAAATTTATTAATAAACTCTAATTCCTGTAAGTAACCAAATCGTATTGGGTATCCAAACCTTCCATCCGACAATAGAAATGCAATAGTTGCAGCTAAAGAAAATATATCACTTCTTGGATTTGCAATAGTACCATTTCTATA
>CAZNER010000089.1:0-7612 GCA_964572065.1 uncultured Candidatus Saccharibacteria bacterium | reverse complement strand
ACCCTTTTATTATGCGATTGACGCTTCATTTAGTGATATTTTTGTCAGTATTTAAGGGTTCACTAAATCAGAAATTCAATACTTAGGAAGGGTATATTTAGGACTCGGGGAGGGATTGTTGGAAGTAGAAATGAAATAGATCGGTTCTATTGGGGATTATAAATCAATATCTCAAAAATAATATAAAAAATAATGCAAAAAGATTAATAATTTAAATAGTTATATTTAAATATAATATATAAAAAATGGTCAGTAGAATTAGTTGGTAAGTGGGTGATAAAAGAATGGCTACAGATAAAGAACTTCTGGAGGATATCTCTTTTGATAGGGAGGTTGTTCCTAAGGATCAAGAGGGGGACTTATTAGTGGGTTTGTTAAAGAAAAAAGCCTATGATGAAAAGTCTGCGATTGACTTAGCAAGATTTCCGATTCGGGAGGAGTTTATAGATAGATTAATTAAGGAGAATAGGATACAGGTTTTTGCAAATAGCCCTATGAAAGTTTTTCTTACACCAATGGGTAAAATAATTGCTATGGGGGAATTTGCTCTACGAAGACGAGAAACCAGACATAATATCTAAGGAATGTGAGTATCAATGAGCAATCTTAAATTTAAGGATTGGGAGATTGACCTCTATCGGGAGGCTACTGAAGATATAAAGAAGGGTTTTAAACCTTATGAGATCGATGTTATGATTAAGATATATCGTTGGACTAAAAGCGAACATAACAGTTATTTTTTCTCTACCGTTTGTAAGCGAGAATATAATTACAAAAAAGCATTAAAGAAACTTCGAACAAGAAATCTAATTAGATTGGTGAAAGGGAATGACCCTCATAAGATTACCAAGGACGGGATAAGAATGGGATATCTTATGCTTCTTTGTAGGGATTTGGGTTTTCTTTAATTAATATGTTTTTGTTAAACTTTTTTTTCTATTTTTTTGTAAAAATTTATATAATTCTTAGGAGATAGTTTAATTACCAAAAATTCAAATTATAAATTCCAGTTGAAGAAATGTCGTATCAAAACTATCTTAACCAAGGGGAAGATCCGATCTATCTCTGGAGAATCATTGGAACGGATGAGTCGGTGATAAAGAATGTGTTAGGTGTGACAGAAAAGAGAGTCTTTCATTATAGGTCTTATAAGAAGAGGGAGCGTTTTTATAGGGATATCCCGTTATTCAAGATAAAACACTTGGAGAATGTGTGGAAGGATATGAATCTCGCTCTGGTGATCGTTGGGGCAATAGTATGTCTTTTAGGGGGGCTCTTTGTATTATTATTTATGTTTAATCTTATATATGTTAATATCTTGCCTCTCTTCTTTGCCGTCCCTCTTATTATTTTAGGGATCATTCTCGTGATAAAAGGCCTAAAACAGCATGGATATTTATTGATTAATGATGAAAAATGGAAATTTGAGTTCCGAAAGCAATCAGATATAAATAAAATTGAGGATTTTATCCGACAAGTATATATTTTAATCAAATAGTTTTTTTTTTATTTTTTGTCCTCAGGCCATAAGACATTCCTACTCACATGGGGAGGATATGCTTTGGTCCGGGGAAATGTTTTTTCTCTATGGGGATCGTCTCGTAATTCGATCTTTAAGTTCTTAACCATAGGATAAGCCCGTACTCCCGTACGTCGAAAGAATGCGTCTCGACCGTATTTCGAATCCACCGTACCTGCCCTTGTATGTTTATTTTCTCGATATGAATGAGCTGCTTTCCATTCTCGCCACCGATCGAAATCCTCAATATTTAGAATTATGGTCTTCCCCGTTTTTTGGGCGACAATGAATTCAGGGTGCATTAATTGCATAGAATGAAGATCAGCAATAGAGGGATGGGGATATGACATATTAGGATGAGTATGACCAAACATTTCGAAATCTCCCACCTTGATCGTGCTATGGGGGCCTCCCTTCATTACAAGCATTTGTTCTGGTGTGTCCAACGTGCGTTCGAAATCAATATCAACCGAATATTCATGATCTTGATCCTTACATAACGTCTTAATGCCTTCAATGAGATTATCGGGGACTTTCTTTGTCATAGTTCGGGGGCTTCCTAATCGTGCCTTCATAGAGGTTGGGATTGTTATGCCCTTCAAATGTTTGATAGTACGTTTATGTTTCTTAATATATTTGCGTTTTTGTTTGTACCCTCCCTTCCCGTCAGTTACATAATAGGTTCGATAATGCCCTTTAACCGAGATCGATCTTGATTTATGTTGTCCTGGCATGATTACGTCTCCCAGCTATTATTTAGTTGATAATAGGTTTGTTTAGGATATTTTAATTTTCCTCCAAAATTTCGATAGAAGATTGCATATCGTTTCCCTTGCTCGTCACCTTGATTTATAATCTGGGTTTCATCCATTTTTACATCATTCATTTTCGAGAAGTCCTCTTCAAACCTATCTAAATCATTAGTCCAAATATCGATCTCAACAAGACGTACGGTTTGAGGGGTATTCTTTTTCCTAATATAGAAGGCTAATTGCCGTCTAAATCGAGAGCTTTCTTTATCGATTTGGGAAGGGGATGCTCCCATAAGAGCCATAGCATGTATATGTTCCCAGTAACAAGTTGGGCATTTACCATCAGTTAGAATTCGTTTATCAAATAATTTACCACAACGAGAGCATTTCTTACGAGGTGCTTTCTCTCTATGTGGTATCCCTAGTTTTTTATAGGTCCATTGCTCTACATATTCTTTATAGGAAGGAAAAGCATATCTCAATGTGGAATTTCGAAATTGAAGGTCGGATACTGGGTGTTGTTGTTCTAATGCAAAGTTTTGGACTTGGGAGATAAATACCTTTTTCTTGGGATCTCGTGCTGCTTCCATGGTTCTTTGAATATTCTCTGCGGTCTTCCAATCTTTTTCCCAGGATAATTGTTTGGTATCTATGCCTTTTACGTCCGATTTATCGATATTCTCACTCCATTTTTCATTGGGATTCTCAAATACTTTCTTTGACGTGGTTTTTAAGTCCATCGTTCTAGCCCTCTGTGATCTCTGGTTAAATAGAATTTGGGCTCGTGTTTTGGAAATGGACCCATAATCTCTAAAACGTTGATTCCGTTGGTATGAACGTACATTAACCCGTTTCTTGGACCTTGGATCTCGTCGTGTATGTCCCTTAACCTTGATCTTTTTCTTGATAAATTGATTCGTCATTGAGATTGCTGTTTTATATTTACATAATAATTGTTTTGGAGATTATATAAACATAGGGGAGCTATATTGAAGGATTAACAATTTCATATCCTTAGAGTAGACAATGATTTGTCGGGAGGATTTGATAGTTGCGAAGTTGGTACCGTCCCCTCCCAGGGCACCATCTGGTGCAGGCTTTTCCTCAAGGTGATTTTACGGGGTATTTTTCACTTTGGACCAAAAAAAAGATTAGTATACTTCTCAACAGTAACATATAAGTGTTAGGTATTATAGAGAAAAAGCATATTTCGAGTGTTTTCAAAGGGTTTTGATGAGATCTGCGTCTATTTTCAAAAAAGCTCGTGATTTTTGCATCTCATAGCTTTTGAAGGAGTATATCCCAATTTTGAAAAAGAGAGAGGAGGAAGGATCCCAAAAGTATAATCATTCATTATATAAGAAGAATGAATGATAGTAATGAATATGGAAGGATGGGATTTTTTCAATAGCTTTCATATTATAGAGGGAAAAGAAGAAATATGGGGTAAAATTGCTTAGAAAGGCAAAATATTATAAAAGAAGTGATTTTCAAAAATAAGAGTATGGGATCATTTTATATATTTACTAAGTTCAATATGTTGGGGGTTATGAAAATCATAGACGATTTGAATAACCTTATTATGATAATTATCGAAAATTAAGAGGATCATATTTGTTTTGTAGTCATGTTCGTAGAAAAGAGCATCTTTTATTTCTGGTTTCAATTCCGCAAGGCTCAACCAAAAAGGAGATTTGTTAATGGAAAGATTTTTAAGACTATAGATAAAGAGTTCGGTATCATCTTTTGAATAGGCAAAAATATCAGACTCTCCTGGATTCCCTTGTTTTAGTACTTTACTGAAACGTCTGCTTTTTTTTAATCTCTTTTCCACAAAAGCTTCGAAATCCTTTCCTTTATACTCGTTTAGAGCTCCTTGGACTTTTTTTACTTGACATGAAATAGTAGAAAAGTCTATCTTGAAGATCTTACCTATTTGGGTTTGAGATTTAGTTGAATCTTTATTCATACGATATATTTCAATATCTCGATCAGGTTGATGCCAGCGTTTATTTTTCTTAATAAGCTCAAAAAGTTTATCCTCGGAGCAAACATAATCAATAAATTCAAGAGGGGGAGGAATGTGTAGGTCTTCTGTTTTTGTTAAGGACATGTCCTTAGCTTGTTCTTGTTCTAATCGATCGAATTCCTCATAGGATAAAGGAAGACTATCCTCCTCGTCTTCAGATATATTGGGTTCTTGGGAGTTTTGAATATATTCTTTTAGAGGGTTCCCTAAGAGATTCCCCTTTAACGCATTAAAGACATTTCGAACAATATCTTCAATATAATTAGTGCTCCCCGCAATGATTTGTTCGGGGTCGGAGAGGGTATCAAATTGAAGATTAAAATTGGCTAATAGTGTTTTTACATCGGCTAGACTACTAGCTCCACATTCGGTACAGAAGTCATATAGTTTTATAAGATCCGCCATAAATCGTTCCTTATCATAATGGCTGTGGACTTCCCCTCCATGTAATACGGTACTTTTAATATTGGAAATCTTTTTCTTATGATATTCCTCTGCAAATTGCTCATCATCATCTAACGCAAGATAGATAAAACCCATAAGAATCCCTCGCCTATCATACCAGATACACCGGGTTTTACTTTTTTTATAGACGAGCTCTAGAGGTATGCGACATTCAGGACATTTCTCTAAATTAATATATTCCTTATGACATTTAGGACAGATATAAATTCCCTTCTTCCCCGCAACCTCTAAATAATAATCGATCCCGGAAAGATTATTTATTTTCTCAGGATTTACGAATATTGACGAGGTCTGATATTCCCTTGTTTGATTAATGAAATTCTGGAGGGCATTAATATCCGTTCGGGTTCCCACACCAGCAGCCACAGGAGATTCGTCTCGACCAAGAATATCCCCCTCTTTGGCTATTCGAATGATAGATCGTAATTGACTATCTGAAAATGCAATATAATTGATAAGTCCGTGTTTATTTACCATTGCATGCTTTAAGACAAAGAACCGTTCTTGCCAATATTTCATAAGCTTTCGTAAAATACTAGATTTACCCATCCCTTTTGGGCCATATATCATAATAACTTCATTAGATTGAATGAGAATCTGACGATCAATATCATAAAAGAAGTCTTGTGTCCTATCCCACTCTAAGAATTGCCGTATAAAAGGATCATTAAAACGCTCATTGAAATTCTCTTCATCCCCTAACTTATCGAATTGATATTCCTTACAGAAATTCTCTGTCTTTAATTTGTCTAATTCCGCTTCAATGCTGTTTCGATACAGTTCCTGTCTTTTTTGCATCATTTCTTTTTAAACCACTCTTTAAATTTCTCGGGTAAGGTAAGGTCCTTTTTCGCATCCTCGGGTCGTTGAGAAAGCATCATACGAGCTAAGTTTTGATATTGACTATCCCATACCTGATTATGTTTAGAGATTGCCCGCCTAAAAGCTTTTTTATAATTGGAAAATCGTTTATCTATAAGATTGGTGTCTATAAAGTTATAAGGATATTGAGGTTCTAATGCATCTTGAAGTTTATCTGCCATTATCCGAAGGATATCATTAGAGATTGCATCCCCTGCCGTGTTCATTAGAGCTATGACTTGGGAAGTCTCCCTGCGGGTTTCATCCCTAATAGAACCCCCTTTTTCAACCTCCACCAAGATTTCTGTTCGGAGCCCATCTAAATGTTCCATAATAGAGAGTCCAAACTTCATCTGGTACATTTGATTCCAGTTCACATCACTTTGCGACATTATTATTTCTCAACCTCGAATAAAGTATAAGGATAGCTAGTAATTTAAGGTGTGGATATGGTAGTATTACCTGGAATAGGAAGATTAGCTAAATTGGTATTTATTATCATAGCAATAAGCACAATCAGTCCTATGAAGATCCCTCCATAAAGTAGCACAAGACCCCAATTTCGTTTCTTAGGGTTGGCTTGGGCATGGGTTTGACGATTCTGGAGTTCCTCCTCTAATGCATCTAGATCTTCGTCTCTCATAATATCGGCTTTGTTCTTTAACTTGGTATATCGTTCCCTCCAATGAGCATTTTCTCGTTCAGCCTCATCCAATCGTCCTAGAACGGGCTCCTCTATTGTTCGAAGATTATGGATAATGGTTTGCATAAGATCCTTGATCTCACCGTCAATACTTTTAGCATCCACAATGGCTTGTTCCAAAATTTCATCCTTTCCATGAGCATGGAGTAATAATACTGCGGGTTTTTGCCAATCAGACCAACCAATTTGAGCAAAATGTCCATGCCCAACCGTACAAGGGGTTTTATACCCATCAATGGGCCAAGGTGTTCGATATTGCCAATAAAACGCATCCTCAAAATCTCGGGACGTATATAAGGTTACTCGAGAAAAAGGTTGTCCTGGAAAATTGTCAAACTCATGGGGCCTTCGTAAGAGCAATTCCGATTTGTAATAAGTTTCTATAAGAATCGGCTCTGCTAATTTCAGTAATTCGGGAGTGAAAAACCGTTGAGCATATAAGCAGGCTAAATCTATTACATTCTCCGAGATGAGATGCATATAATTGCGATATTTTCGATGAAGGTATGCATGAACAGGATTATTAATATCTGGGTTCCGAGCACTTACTAGATCACTATAGCCGAATTTTCTATATAAATCAAATCCTACCATGGAAAGAAATACATCGCTTTTCTTATGTAAATCCTCCTTTTCTCCAAGGAGAGCATGACCTCCGGGTGCTGCTTTTCGCAGTCTCATAAGAATATAGTTTCGTAGCTTATAATAGATCTGTTTCATAAATCCTCCTCCTCGTCTTGGGGTGTAGTATATGAAGCTTTAGTCTCAGGGAGCATGAGAATCTTATTCGTGATTTTAAGATGTTTATACATTCCTTTGTTAACTCGTTCTACTGCCCTTTTATTTGCCTCAATATATTGCTGGGTTTCCAATAATGCCGACTGGGGTAGTTTCTCCGTTTTGATTACTTTCGCCACCTCAAATATAAATAATTCTCCCAGTCTCCTCCCTTGAGTTCCCATTCCCGTAAGAAGGATTGTACCAGCATTCAGGTTCGCTATTTTTAAACCAATAATGAATCCACCACCTACAATTATCCCTAATAATACGAAAATAAAAACCATAGAAATAGGGGTTAGAGGAAAGGTGACTATCTTGGAGGATTCCAAGATCATGGTTATAAAACAAAAGATTAGCCCTCCAAATAGGACTAATGTGGCAAGATTGGAGATTAATTCCTCTCCTTTCCATTCATTTTCAACTCTCATAGTTATTAATCCTTTTCTGTGTGATTTTTTTTATATTCTTTTTATATGATATTTATAATATGGATTGTAGCAATC
>CAZNER010000088.1:0-7673 GCA_964572065.1 uncultured Candidatus Saccharibacteria bacterium | reverse complement strand
TTTTTCTATAATGATCAAAAAAATATGTGTAAATTATTATTATTGTGTAAGCAATAGTGAAAGCAGATATAAATTCCTCTATTGGATAAGTATCAAATAAACGTATACCAGATATGTCTGGTATATACCATGTTTTACTAACATGAGAAATATAATCGACTATAAATACAAATGGAAAACTAATTATTATCGATTCTGGAAGTATTTTTTTTGAGAAAGAAGGTATTTTTAAATAAAAATATATTGAAGGTATGAGACCATAAATAATTATTGTTAAAATGTAGTTTAGTTTTATGATATAGCATATAACTAAAACAGAAATGAAATAAATTAATAGACAAATTAATTCTTTTTTTTCTTATTTGTAGGTGGCATTATTATTCTTTACTTGGACAAAGTTTATTTAGTTCGCACGAATTGCACTTTGGTGTTCTAGAAATGCATATATTACGACCGTGCCAAAAGAAAATTGGATTGATGAGGTGATATTTAGATTTAGGAAATAGCTTCATTAGATCCTCTTCAATTTTTTCTGCACTTTTGTTATTGGTAAATTTAAGTCTTCGGCTCATTCTTGCTACATGAGTATCTACTGCTATTCCTTCACTTTTGCCCAAAATAACTCCTTGATAAACGTTTGCAGTTTTTCTTCCGACACCAGGGAGTGTTATTAAATCATTTAATTTTTTTGGGGTTCTTTTATTGAAATCTGATATTAGTTTATTAGCACAATTTTTTAGGTATTTAGATTTTACTTTGTAGAAACCGGTACTTTTAATATATTTACTTATTTTTCCTATATCAGCATTTGCAAAATCATCTAAGTTTTTAAATTTATCAAATAATTTTTTTGTAACTTTGTTAATTTGGTCATCATTAGCTCTTGCTGAGAGAATTACACAGAATAAAAATTGCCAAGGAGAATACCAGTTTTTTAGTCCTGTTAATGGATAATCTGAGTATTTCTTGTTTAAAATTTTAAATACTTTACTGGCTCTTTGGTTTTTATTCATTAAATTATTTTGAATATTCTGTGGTTTAATATAAAATTGTATAGTCTTTATATTAATATTAATTATAGTATCATTCTTTAGTGAAAGAAAGAGGTCTAAAAAAACATGATTGGTTTTTGACTATTGCTATTCTTATTCTTGTTATGATTGGTTTAATAGTAATTTACTCTTCAACTTTTACTGCTGAAACATTAGTTGAAGGTGCTGGTACTATAAATAGACAATTGGTTTTTGTTATATTGGGTTTTTTTATCTATTTTTTGATATCAAATATTGATCCTACTTATTATAGATATTTTCCTATTCAGGTTGTGATGTATACTATTATCATTGGATTACTTTTATATGTTTGGCTATTTGGTGATCCTATTAGAGATACGAATAGGTGGATTGAATGGGGATTTATACGTATTCAGCCTTCTGAATATTCTAAAATAATATTAGTACTTCTAAATAGCGGTATTCTAGTTAATATTTTTAATTTAAAAAGGAAGGAAGAAACAAATTGGAATAAGGAGAAATCTAAGAAAAAGTTTAAAGATAAGGTAAAGAATTTATTTAGCAATATCAGAAACAGTTATCCATCTATATATGTTTATACATTAGCTACTGTTATTAATTTAATTTGTATTCTATTAATCTTAATAGAACCGGCGTTAGGTAATGCTGCAATTACAGGGTTAATATGTTTGTCTTTATATTTTATAGTTTATCCAAAGCAAACAGAATTATTTGGTTTAATAGTGATATTACTTTTAACTATTAATGTAGTTGGAAATTTTATTAATTTCAGTTCTCTTTATGAAAAGTTAGGTTATTCTTTAACTATCGGGAATATAGATATTGTTTTTCTTATTATTTCTATTGTGCTTTTTTTAGTAATTAAGCGTTTTATGAATGTTAAGCTTATAAAAGCAATTATTGTCGTTGCTTTGGGCATTATAGCAGTTTTTTCACTATCATATGTATGGGATAATGTGTTGAAGGAATATCAGCAAAAGAGAATAGAAATTTTCTTTAACCCAGAGGAAGATCCGCAAGGAGCTGGTTGGCAGTCAAGACAAGCGAAGATAGCAATAGGATCTGGTAGATTATTAGGGAAAGGGTTTTTACAGGGATCTCAAAGTAAATTACGATACCTTCCTGAAGCTTATAGTGATTTTATATTTGCAGCATATTGTGAGGAGTTTGGACTATTAGGGGCTAGTTTTCTGCTCTTTTTATATATTTTCTTAATTATACGGATAATTAGATCTGCGAAGTTATCAAGTAACATTTACGAATCCTTGATTTGTTATGGAGTTGCTAGTATGATACTAATCCATGTGTTTATTAATACTGGTATGAATATGGGAATCCTTCCAATTACAGGTATTCCACTGCCTTTAATTAGTTATGGAGGAAGTAGTATAATGGTGACAATGATTGGTTTAGGTATTGTTCAGTCAGTTAATATACATAGAGATATGATTGACACACAGGAAAGCTTAGTGGTAACATCGGGTGTAAATACAAGAAATTATTAGTTTTATAAATTATGGATAAGAAAAAAGAAAAGGATTTTGCTATAGTGAAAATTGGGGGTACTCAATATAAAGTTAGTGTTGGTGATAAGATACGTATTCCTAAGGTAAGTAAAAAACCAAAGGAAGATATTGTTTATGATGAGGTATTGCTTATTAATAGAGGGGGAAAAGTAAAAATTGGTAATCCAACTATAAAAAATGAAAAGGTGGAAGCTAAAGTAGTAGAACATGTTAAGGGGGAAAAGATAAGAGTATTTAAATATAAAGCGAAATCTAGATATAGAAAAACAAAAGGACATAGACAAAAATATACTATGATTGAGATTATAAAGATTTAGATATTTAGTTTAGTTAAGATAATTATGGCACATAAGAAGGCAGCATCAGGAGGAGTAGTACAAGGGGTACAGACAGCCGGAAAAAGATATGGCATAAAGAAATATGGAGGTGAGAAGGTAAAAAACGGCAACATAATTGTAAGACAAAAAGGATCAAAATACTTTCCAGGCAGAAATACTTCTATTGGGAGAGATTTTACTATATATTCAAGGTGTGATGGTGTTGTGAAGTTTCGTGATATGACGGGGACTAAAAGAGGCAAGAAAGCTGTTGATATAATACCTCATAAATAAATTTATCCTTTTATTAAATAGTATAAATTAATACTTTTATATTGATTATCTTTTTAATCTCTATTAAAATATATTTGAAGGAGTGATAACTATGGATAAGAAAATTACAAAAAAGGAAATAAAACATATAGCGAAATTAGCACATATTCGACTGGAAGAAAAAGAGATCCAGAAGTATCAAAAGCAGCTTAAGGATATAATTAATTATTTTGACAAGTTAAGTGAGGTAGATACTAAAGGGATAAAGCCAATAGATCAGGTTACGGGAATATATAATAGATTAAGGAAGGATGAATTTAGAATGTTCTTGAATCAAAAGGATGCTTTGAAGAATGCTTCTTCAAAAGAAAATGGCTTTTTTAAAACATTACCGCCTTTATAAAGTTATAGTAAAAATTTATGATTGATATAAAGAATTTAACAATTTCTCAGATTAATTCGAATTTACAGAAAGGGAAATTCTCTTGTGTAGAATTAATTGAAGATTCATTAAATAGGATTGAAAATTATGATGATAAGATTAAGGCATTTATTACTGTAAATAAGCAAGAAGCAATTGATCAGGCAAAGAAAATTGATAGCAAGATTGACAAGAGGATAAAACTAAAAATTTTAGAAGGAATCCCCTACTCTGCTAAGGATGTTTTTTGCACTAAAGACTTGAAAACAACTGCCGGAAGTAAAATGCTTGAAGACTTTATTCCTCCATATGATGCTACTGTCATAAAACGATTGAAAAAAGAAGGGGCTATTTTGATTGGTAAAACAAATTGTGATCCATTTGGATTTGGTAGTTCTACAGAAAACAGTGGTTATTTCACAACTTGTAATCCTTATGATCAGAAAAAAGTTCCTGGTGGTTCTAGCGGAGGAAGTTCAGCAGCAGTTGCATCTAGAATGGGCTTGTTTAGTATAGCGGAAGATACTGGGGGATCTATAAGGCAACCAGGCTCATTTTGTAATGTCTCAGGCATTAAACCTACTTATGGGAGAGTAAGTAGATATGGTTCAATTGCTTATGGATCGAGTTTGGATTCAGTAGGCTGTATGGCTAGATCCGTAGAGGATTTAGCTTCGGTTATGGAGGTAATTGCAGGTGAAGATGAGAATGATGCTACTACTGTACAAAAATTTGTTCCTAAATACAGAAAAGAAATGAAAAAAGCAATTGCTTCAGTTCAAATAGGATTGCCTAAGGAATATTTCCAAAGTAATGGAATTGATGATGCAGTTAAAGATTCTATACAAAAATCTGCGAAGATTTTTGATGATTTAGGATGTCATTTAGAGGAAGTATCTTTACCTCATACTGAATATGCTATTGCAGCTTATTACTTAACTGCAATAAGTGAAGTTAGTTCAAATTTAGCAAGATATGATGGGGTAAGATTTGGATATAAGTCTGAAAATGCTAAAAATTTGAATGAACTTTATGAGAAAACAAGAAGTGAAGGATTCGAGGATGAGGTTAAAAGGAGAATTATGCTTGGAACCTTTGCTCTGTCAGCAGGTTATTTTGATGAGTATTATAAAAAAGCAATGCAGGTAAGAACTTTATTAATTCGTGAATTTGAAGAAGCTTTTAAAGATGTTGATGTTTTATTAACCCCTGTTGCCCCAACTCCTCCATTTGATATAGGAGCTCATGAAAATGATCCATTATCTATGTGGCTTGAAGATGCATTTACAGTTACCTTAAATCCTACTGGATGTCCTGGACTTGCTATTCAGAGTGGTTTTACAAAATCTGGTCTTCCTATCGGAATGCAATTAATTGGGCCTCAATTTAGCGAAAGTTTGCTTTTTAGATTAGGATATCATTTCCAAAATGCTACTAATTTCCATAAAAAGGTACCTTATATAATATCAAAACATTAAATGAAGATATGATAAGTATCAAAAGAAAAAAGAAACTTATTTTAGGTCTTGGTAATCCAGAGGATGAATATCTTTTAACAAGACATAATACTGGATATATGTTTATAGATTTTTTATTAGAAGAATTTAAGGATAATGATATTAAAGAAAGGAGAATTAAGAGTACGATTATTCATCAGGTGAGAGATGATTTAGTTTTAGCAAAACCTCTTACGTTTATGAATAATAGCGGAATATCAGTAAAGGAAATTGTTAAGTGGCTAAATATAGATTTAGATGAAGATTTCATATTAGTCCATGATGATTTGGATATATCTTTGGGCAAGTATAAATTGCAATTTAAAAAATCTCCTAGGGATCATAATGGAGTGAAATCAGTTGAACAGCATTTAGGTACAACTGGTTTTAAGCGTTTAAGAATAGGAATTGATAATAGAAAAAATAAGAATATTAGTGGAGAGAAGTATGTACTGCAGAGATTTAGCGAAGAAGAGATCATTGAATTAAAAAAGGTCTTTAATGAAATTGATTTATTAGATTTGATTAAATAAAATGAATAAGGTGCTAAGGATTTGGTACATCTTCATCTGAACCAAGCAATATGGATATATCATATTGAGTTTTTGGACTACTCTCTTTTTTATGAATTGTATCTATAATAAGATCCCATAATAGGCGTCTTTGTAAAGGGGTTAGATTTATGTGTGTATTAACTTCTTCCCAAAATTTAAGTGCTGCATTCCAAAGTTCTGCCAAAGTCCAAGTAGGAGTTATTTGTATTTCTCTTGTCTCATTTTCACACATAATGAAATTAATTATACTATAATTGGTGTATTATTTGATATATTAATAAATTTGCAAGATTATTTTCTCTCTGATATATTAATTAAATATTAAAAACTGCCTCTTATTATTATTATGGAATAAATAAAAATAATTTCTGCCCTATATATTTAATGTTATTTATATGAATATATTACGATTGTAAAAAATGAAGAAATGAAGATTAGATTACGTATTTATGCATATAGGGTAAATAGACTGCTTGTTACCAAGTGGCTTCTTAGATGGTTTATACTTCTTGTTATTTTTATTTGGATAAGTGTATGGTATTTTTCAATGCAGGTAAAGGTATTTGGTACTGCTACAATAATTAAACCGACTCCAAGTAGGTATTTAGATTCAAATGATTACAGAAGGGTGAATTTATATAAATCAAGAGTAATATCTAAAATAACTTTAGAACAGAAGTATAAGAGTTTAGGTCAAGAATACTATTCTCCAAATATGAAAGATTATCTTATAGATATTGATAGGGTATTAAGGGAAAAAGGTTTGGATAATAATGAAGTATTTATTAAAGGTATGTTTTATGTCGGACAGCAGGAAAGCCATTGGGGTCAGTATACAGTTAGTTCATTTAATATTAAGGGAGGACATCCAACAGGAATATTTCAGTTTTTACCTGGGACTTTTCAAAGTGTTTCAAATGGAGATATTTTCAATGCTGAGGATCAGGTTAGAGCTTTTGTCACTATGGCAGAAAGAAATAGGGTTGATGAGTTTGCTGTAATGTTTCAATGTAATTATTCTCCGTGCTTAAGTTCTAAAATAAAGAATTGCTTGTTTAATTATTGGGAGTGTAGGTAGGAATATTTATTTTAAAATATTTTATAGTTTAATAATAAATAATGTTCCAGTAGTTATATAATTCCAATAAGCATTCTGAATAAGGGTACCTATAACTAAATGATTTCTATCCTTTTTCTTCTTATTCAACCGTTTCTGCAATACGTGCATCTTTCACTTGTTTCCAAACTGAATTGAAAGTTTCCTTATAATCGTAAGAAGATGCACAATTTATAAAGTCAACTACGATGAATCTTATTGTTTCAGATTTTACTTCAATTACAAAGTCTCCATTCGTAAGACCAAGGAGCGACGGGGATTCGAGACTTGTACTTCGACTTCGGTTCACTTTATTTACCTTCTCTCAGTACTGTTTTTCTCCTCACGGCTATTATTTAGAAAAGTGACTGGCCTGATATGAGCGACGAGCAATTTTGAGAGTAACGAAAAATTGTGAGGAGTCGAATGGGTACTGCGGGAATCGAACCTGCGACCTCCCCGATGTGACCGGGGTGCTCTAAACCAGCTGAGCTAAGTACCCTGTAAGTATTTTACCAAAATACTTATTGTTTAGTAAGAATATTATCTATGTAATCAATTGCCCACAAGCAGCGTTAATATCATATCCAAATGATTGTCTAAAAGTAGAATTAATCCCATTGAGTTTTAATTTTTTCATAAAAGAATTTATTTTATTCTTAGACGAACTGGTAAATTCTGAATTGCTTATTTTGTTGTATCTAATGAGGTTAACATGGAATAATCTGGGATAATATTGTTTTTTTATTAATTTAATTAAGGCATTCAAATGTCTATTAGTATCATTAATACCATTTAGCATAATGTAAGATATAAATATTTTACGTTTGTTTAATTTACTATGTTTATTCAATAAATTGAATACAGACATAATTTTATACTTCGCTGCTCCTGGCATTAACTTTTCCCGTTCGTATTCAAATGGTGTATGTAAGGAATATGATATATTTATTTGG
>CAZNER010000087.1:0-7773 GCA_964572065.1 uncultured Candidatus Saccharibacteria bacterium | reverse complement strand
AAAGGTTTATATAAGAAAGCATTGTCAGGAGAAATAAAGGGATTTACTGGTATAGATGCTCCATATGAGGAGTCTGATAATCCAGACTTTATTGTAGAAACTGATAAATATAATCTAGAAGAATGTGTTAATTTATTATGGAAAGGAAATTATGACAGCTAGTATGTTCATAGGAAGATACCAACCATTTCATAACGGTCATAAGAAACTCATAGATACAGTTTTAGAAGAAGGTAGGGATGTTGTAATTGCATTAAGAGATACACCTATTCAAGAAACTGATCCTTATACAGTTATGGAAAGATTTAATTTTATACAGGAAAAATATCCAGAAGCAGTAATGTATCCAAGTAAAGGTAAAATAGTAGTTTGTGTGATACCTGATATAGCCGAAGTGGTATATGGTAGAAAAGTTGGTTGGGGTATCAGACAAGTACAATTAGATAAAGAAACAGAAAGTATATCAGCAACTAAGATAAGAGAAGAGATGAAAAATGGATGAGGATACTAATTACATAATCTCAGGTTTAGAGAGATCTGGTACATCTTTAGTTATGCAAATACTTAAAGCAGGAGGTTTCCCAATACTATATGATAATACTAGAAAACCTGATAAGAATAATCCAAATGGATATTATGAATTATATGGTGGTAAAGTCATCAAACATCTATTAGATAAGAAATTTGAACCTTATGAATATAGAGGTATTGCAGTAAAGATAACATCATACGGATTACCTTTATTACCAAAGGGAGATTACAAATATAAAATAATATATACTGAAAGAGATGTAGAAGAAGTATTTAAATCTCAACAAAAGATGATACATAATAAATTTAAACCTAGTATAAAAGATTTTCAGATGATTAAGGTACTAACTAGATTAAATAATGTCACTAAACAAGCATTATCTATTAGACCTGATATAGAATATTTATGTGTTTGTCATAGAAATTTCTTTACTAACCCAAGAGAAGAAATAGAGAAAATCTCAGAGTTTGTGGGTGGTATAGATATTGATAAAGCAATTAATGTAATTGATGAAAGTTTGTATAGAAATAAAGTATAGGTGGTTATATGAAATTAAGTGATCAAGCAATAAGCCTGATAAAGCAAAGATACTGCAGTCACGGAGAAGAACCAAAGGATGTATTTCCTAGAATTGCTAATACATTATCTGCAGTTATGAATGGAGATGAGGATGCAAAAGAATTTTTAACTATAATGGAGAATTTAGATTTCCTACCAAATTCACCTTGTATAAGAAATGCTGGTTATAGCAATCAAGTGAAAGCTTGTTTTGTATTACCAATAGAAGATTCAATGGAAAGTATATTCTCGACACTTCATAGGAGTGCTCTTGTATTTAAGAGTGGAGGTGGAGTAGGATATAATTTTAGTGATTTAAGAGAGAAGGGAGCAACGTTAGCTCATGGAGGAACATCCTCGGGTGTAATGTCATTCCTGAAGATTTATAATGCTATCACAGAAGCCGTTAAACAAGGTGGATTTAGAAGAGGAGCATCTATGGGTGTCTTGGATATAGATCATCCCGAGATTCTAGATTTCATTAAAGAGAAATTAAAACCTGGTTCTATGAATAATTTTAATCTATCAGTGATGGCTACAGATGATTTTATGAATGGAGTTGCTGATGATGATAAGATATTTCTAAGAAGTAGATTAGATAAGCGAGTTATTAAGGGTAAATTTAATTGTAGAGATTTATTCAATATTATAACTTATTCAGCATGGTTAACAGGTGATCCAGGATTATTATTCTACGATAGAATAAATGAGGATAATCCATATCATCCTAAATATCCAATAAGAAGTACAAACCCTTGTGGTGAAGTACCTCTTTTACCTTATGAGAGTTGTTGTTTGGGTAGCATAAATTTAGCTAACTTTGTAACTAAGGATAAAGAATTTGATAAGAAAAGATTCTCGGATGTAGTTAGAATAGGAACTAAGTTTCTAATGGCTATGAATAAGATATGTGAATTTCCTATAGATGAATGTTATATAGCTCAAGGTAAATACTTAAGAGTTGGTTTAGGAATTATGGGTTATGCAGATATGCTTATGAAGATGGGGATTATGTATGATTCACAAAAAGCCTTGGATATCATAGATATAATTGGACCTATAATGCAAGAATCTAAGAAGTATGCACCTCAATCAGTAGCTACACTATCTATAGCACCAACGGGTAGTTTATCCATATTAGCTGGATGTTCATCAGGAATAGAACCTTGGTTTTCAAAGGCTTATACTAGACACTTAACTATAGGTAAAGTTAGTGAGTCAAGAGATTCTAAATATCTAAGAACAGCACATCAAGTATCACCTGAATGGCATCTAAGAGTACAAGCTAAATGGCAATCCTATATAGACAACGGTGTAAGTAAGACTATCAACTTGCCTCATAATGCAACCATACAAGATGTAGCTGATATATATATGAAAGCTTGGAAGATGGGTTGTAAGGGTATTACAATATTTAGAGATGGATGCTTAGGAGATGCAGGACAAGTTCTTAGAAGTACATGTGAAGATGAGAATTGTTATCTATGATAAAAATATATACCATACCAGATTGTGAACACTGTGAAGAAGCTAAGAAATATTTTGTAGATAATAAGATAGAATATGAAGAGATAAACCTCAAAGAAGGAGGAAACAAAGAAACTCTTTCTATGAAAAGGAAATTCAAAAAATTGGGAATAGATAAAGTTCCTATAATTGTTCTTGATGAAGACAATATTCTATCAGAATTTGATGAAGATATTATAAAGAGCGTGATTGGGAAATAATATGAGAGATATAGAACATGAAAATATACCTGATATAGAAGATGAGTTCGATGATGAAGATGATGATGAAGATGAGGACGAAGAAGAAAAGAGAGAAGAAAAGATAAAAGAAAAATCTATACATATAGCCACTCCATATGTATCAGTAGTTATATCATCAGAAGATGATAAAGATTCATTAGATGATATAAGTAAAGCTGCAGAAAAGATATTAGATAAATATAAACATCATCACCTAATATCAGATAGGAGGGAGGACTTTGTATGAGATGCCCCAAATGTGGGGAAAAGTCTAAAGTGACTAAAACCATATATAAGAAAGAATTTACTATAAGATATAGAACATGTAATAATAATAAATGTAAAAACAGATTCAAAACTATGGAACAGATATCCACTGATTGGGTATATAAGAGCATAGTTATGAGAATGAAGGACATGTTGAAGGACGTGAAATAAAATGGATAGAGCAGAAAAGTATATGTTAATACTTAAATCAATCTTTCATGAAAATGAAGATGTGATAAATAAAATAGATGCACTTGTTCAATTAAAAAGACCTGAAGTCCTTATGAGCCATGATGAGAGAGTTCGTTTTGAAGAGAACGCTGAAGAATGGTATGATAAGGGTTGGATTATCTGGACAGGTAAGAAACAAACAGAAGAAGACGAATAATGTTATAGATGTTTAATTAAAGGAGATATAATATGCCAGAAGAATATAGTGAAGAAGAGATAGAGAAAGGAGATTCTATATATGATGAGAATGAGCCTAATGGATTAGGTCTTAGTGCAGTTTTAAAACAACCCATAGAAGAAAAGCCAAAGAAAAAGAAAGCCCCTGTTAAAAAAGCTCTAACTGACAAAGATAAGAAATTGATAAAACTAAACGTTGATTTAATTATAGAAAAAGCAAAGATTTGTCAGCATAATTGTTTAAAAGCTGAACTATCAAAAGTAATCGAATTAGCAGAAGAAATTAAAAATCTAATATAGAGTGGAATTATGACAAACATTGATGATGTTGATCGCATCTTCAGAATATTTGATGAAATGATGAGAAAGAATTTCAGTGGAGGATATGCTACTTCTAGAGATTACTCTAATGATTTCCTAGATATATTTGAAGATGATGATTACATCTATATTACGTTAGAATTGAATGTACAGGAAGAAGACATTGAAGTAGAAGCTCAGCACACTAAAGTAGTTTTAGAAATTATGTCAGAAGGTAAATGGTCCAAGAAAGGGATAAATTTACCTAGTATTGTTAACCCAAAAACAGCTAAGATATCCTATAATAGGGGTATATTAGACATTGAATTAGAAAAGGTAGAAGATAATGAAGAAAATAACATTTGATGATGTATGCAAATATTTAGAAGATAATGACTTAGATTGTATTAGTATGAAGAATGGTAATAAACGTATTTATGTTGATAAAGATAAATTCTTACATATAATTGTTGAAGAAAATATCCCAGAATACAAATTAACAAAAGAAGATACTGATAGAATAGAAAAGAGATTGAAAGAATTAGGATATCTAGATTAATATGTCTAAGAAAAAAGTTATTATAACTGGAGTTAGTGGTTTCATAGGTAGCAATCTAGCCAAATGGTTATCAGATGAATATAAGATAATAGGTATAGATAAAAATCCTTGGGATGGTTTTAAGAAAATAAAGGATGCAGTATTCTTTCAAATAGATTTAACTAAGGATAAATTATCAGACTTTGATGATGTGTATGCAGTAATACATTTAGCAGCAAGAGCTGGAGTTAGAGAAAGTCAAAAGGAATTTGAGGATTATGTTAAAAATAATATATTAGGAACTAAAATTATTCTAGATAAATGTGTAGAAAATTGGAAACCTAAAAAGTTATTAGTTGCATCATCATCATCTGTACATGGAGAAGAAGGGAATGGTATACACCCAAAATCTCTATATGCCATGACTAAGGTAGCAACTGAAGATATTATAGATACATATAGAAATAATGGCTTATTAGTTGATACCCAAGCTGGAGCTTTGAGAATATATACTGTATATGGACCGGGTCAAAGAAAGGGATTAGCTATAGGAAACTTTATAACCAATATCTTGAAAGATGTACCTATAACTGTATATGGAGATGGAACCCAAACTAGAGACTTTACTTATATAGATGATTTATGTAGAGGTATTAATATGCTATTAGATGATAGGTTAATAGATGAAACATATGATTTTGGTAGTCAACAAGCATATTCTGTGAATGAAATAATACATCTTATATCTAAACTAACTAATAAAGTTGTTAGGATAAAATATGAACCTATGATTAGGTATGATGTAATGCATACAAAATCACATTACTTGATATGTGATCATATAACCCCTATAGAAGAGGGTTTAAAAAAACAGATAGAATGGACAAAATCTATGCTAAACCTACAATAAGGCATAAAGGTTATCTATATAGAGATGATGATGGAAGTTATATATTATATAGTGATTTAGATAAAGATAATCCTATTTTTGATTGTGGTAAAACATTAGAAATGGTAGCATTTTATCTATATACTATGGACTACGGATTAGAACTCCCAATTTATGCTAGAGGATTAATTAGTTTAGTAGATATAGAATTTAACCTAACAGATAAAGATATGAATAAATTAAAAGAATTGGAGATGATTGAGAAATTATGAGTTTTGATATTTCATTAGCATTCGATAAGAATAAATATCTAAATACACAAGCATATCTATTTACTGATACAATAAAAGATAAATTACCAGATGACACAATAATACATATAGTTACCAATAGAGGTAAAGACGATGAGATTAGGCAATATATGTCAGATAACTTAAATACTAAGTTTTATTTCAATAATGGAAATGATATTAATCATCTGCAATCAAGATGTAAATATATGTTTAATTGTTTTAAAGTAAAGACTAACAAACCTTGGTTAGTAAAAATGGAGTTGGATTTCTTATTCCTTAAACATCTTTCATCTCTTGATGAAATGATATACCAATACGAGGACAATAATCTAGATTTGATATTAGAACCCGAAAACAGAAGGATATTTGATGATAAGACTGCCCATAGACTATGGAGAATAATCTATAATGCAATGGGCATGAAGTATCCCAAAGATACCTTTATAGAATATAGGGAGAATAGAGAAACTGGATTACCTCTATTTGGTACAGGAATGATATTTGTTAAATCTAATTTATTAGATAAGATAAATAAGAGATGGGTACCATTAACAGAAATTTGTGAAAGATGGATTAAATATAATATACATCCCAACGAATTTGCCTTTACAGGATTAATCTTTGATGAAGGTTGGAAATGGTGGACATATGAAGATAAATATAAATTTAATCCAATAGGACATTTTAGGAAAGGAATGTTTCCATCTACTGAATTAGTTGATGATTGTAAGTTACCTGATAGCACAATTATATTTGATTATCATAGACCTCAATGGTTATTTCATGTAGCTAAATATAATGATGATATTAAAAATTATATAAATAACAGTAAAGATAAAATCCCAAAGGATTGGTGGGATTTAACTTCTAAAGATTTTATGGAAAATATAAGATGAAAATAGGAGATTTTTTTAAATTTAAAAGAAAACATTCTAATGAAATAATAACAGGTAGAATAACAGGAGAAAATGGTAATTATTGGTTATTTACAATAGTATCTTGTAATAGACCTGGTAAAGTAGGAAAAACTGGGGCTTTCTTAAAAGAAGGAAAAGTCTCAAGTAAATTGGAAATAATTACGGATAAAGTTGAAATTCAATGAATATAGGATATTTTAATGCTAGAGGTATAAATGATGTAGAACATTGGTTTACTCTAGAGATAGAGGAACTAAGGAGAAGAGGTTATGATGTTAGAGTATTTACTCTTCGTGACAATCATCCTACTCGTGATGACGTTGATTGGATGGACTTTGCTCATTATCATTTCGCTCAAGTGGGAGACTATTTTAAAAGATTGGGCATTCCTTTTTGCGTTAGTCCCCATGCTAATGATATTTTTAGAGATAATGGTAGGACTTTGTGTCGTGCTTCTAATCATCCGAAGTGTAAGTTTGTAACATACCAATCATTCTATCATAAACATAAATTTGAAGAATGGGGTATAAAGAAACCGTTAGTATATCTACCAATGTGTTGTAGAGTAGATTTATTTAGAAGATTACCTACCATGCAACTTACTGGAACTAGATTAGTAGCTGGAGGTAGATTAATACCTAAAAAAGGATTAGAGAGAATAATACATTTAGATAATTTAACAATATTTGGTGATGGACCCTTAAAAGATAAATTACAAAAAATGAATCCAAGAGCTGAATTTGTTGGATGGTTAACTGACGAAGAATTAAGAAAGTGTTATGATAGAGGTTGGATATTTTTAAACCCTAGTGTAGTAACAGATGATGGAGATTCAGATGGTATCCCCAATACTATTAAGGAAGCTATGTTGATGGAGTTAAATGTAATATCCTCCTCGGTAGCTGGAATACCTGAATTAGAGAATATAAGTTTATTGGATGATTGGTCTAAAATAGATGATGTATTAGAGTCTATGGATAGAACCCCAAATAAGAAAGGTAAATGGGAAATACAGAAGACATATAGCCCTAAAGCATGTGTAGATAGATTATTAAAGGGTATAGAAGAATATGACTAATATAAATGATGCATTTGATAATAATAAGATACTTTATCATGGAGATAGATTAAAGCAATATATTGATACAGGAAAGACTATTGCACCAATCACATTAACTTTGGATTTAACTAATACATGTAATAATAAATGCCCTAAATGTGTAACTAGATTCAAGAATAAAGATACTTTAGATTATAAGTTTATTATAAATCTATTCTATGATTTGAAGGAACTAGGAATAAAGAGCATACAAATAACAGGTG
>CAZNER010000086.1:0-7777 GCA_964572065.1 uncultured Candidatus Saccharibacteria bacterium | reverse complement strand
TATCGTGACTAATAGGGTCCACTTCATTAACACAATAGACAGTTTTATACTCAGGACCATCATCTTCACTATTATACTTACATGTATCTTTAATAATCTGTTCAGTATTCATTTATATTATCTATTTAGATTTTTTTTTATTTTTGAGCATGCCTATAATACGCCGGTCTATATGACATGACTCGCATACAACTACTTTGATAAAGCTACATTCAAAACACAACCTGTTCCTACAAAATCTGCATGGTATCGTTGTCTCATGATACTCTTTACATAAATTACATTTTTTAAAGTGTCTTCTTCTCCATAGATATCTTAATTCTTCATGAACATTATGTAATTTATTATGAAATTCTTCCATATTTTTTTTCTCTATATAGAATGTACAGAGATTTAGAGGATTTGATCTGTACAGAAATATATAAAATCCTTCGCCTTACTTGTTGGTTAAGTTTTAAATTTTGTTACATTTTCTATATGTTATCGCTTCCCTAAGAGTTTTGAACAAATTTGTATTAGGGATTCTACATAAACAATTTGTTATGCAATACTATAAGTATGTATAACAAACCTAATTTTTTTATGACTAAGATGCCTATCGTCTACTGGTTCTTATTCGTTATTCTTATCTATTGTGTACATGGTTGAATTATTTTATGTGGTTATTATATATAATGAATAAAAGTAAAAAGGAATTACTTGAAATGGCAAGATACATACAATCTGAAGATAGTGATGAAAATCTCAACAAAATGAATAAAACCCAATTAAGAAATTTTATTATTAGAAATTTTGATGATAGACAAAAAGCTAAATTGAAAAAGACACAAAAAGAAAAAGTTCATAATCAGACTAAAAAGATTATCTCTAAAAAGAAATTCAAAGAAGTTAGGTTAAAACCACCTGTTAAGAAATTAGTAGATAAAACAAAACCTAAACCTAAGAGAAAAAGAGCCATTAAATCGTTATCTGAATCACTTGTTGATAGATATGTTAAAATAGCTCTTATTAACAGAGAACATTTAAAAGAATTTCAGGATGCCCTTGAAAAGGAACTCAATAAAATTAAAGGTATTGAAAAGATAGATCTATTAGAACATTATTATGCTATTGCTCAAATATTAGATGATATTGAGGAAGATAGATTAACATCCCTTTCTAATAAAGAAAGATTAGCTATAGCAAGGAAATCAGCGCGTAGTAGTAAGGTTGTGGATGTTATTAGACATCCTGATTATGATGAGATAGAAGAGACTGTTGAAGATGTGAGAATACCTATTAAAGTAAAACATGTTCGTTTTGCTGATACAGAAGATGATTACGAACAATTCATAAAAGATGAAGAAGACCTTAAAAATAGAGAAGAGGAACGTGCAAAATTAGCTAAAGAGACAGCTAAATTACTTGAAGAAAAGAAATTAACCGAAGAAAAGAAAAAAGAATTAATTGAAGTTAGAGAAAATCTTAAAAAGATGAGAGAAAGACATGACGAGGAAAGAAAGGCTCTCGAAGAGGAACGTAAAGAATTTGAAAAGATTAAAGCTAAACCTAAACCTAAACCTAAAGCTAAACCTAAACCTAAACCTAAACCTCAAATCCCTCCCAAACCTAAAAAAGTGAAACCTCAAATCCCACCTAAACCTAAAAAATTTTTAGATTTAATTGAAGAACCTGAATTTTCTCAAATGTTTGAAGAAGAAGAAGATAAACCAGCTGAATCATTCATATTTTTCACACGTGGGACAGCAACAGGTAAAAAGAAGAAAAGAACACGTGCTGGTAGACCAACAGAAGCACAAAAGAGAGCTGGAGAAAGGATTAGTCTTATTTCTAAAAGGAAAGCTCAACTTGTTAGACAAGGTTTATCTAAAAAAGATGCTCAAGCACAGGCTACTGCAGATATGAGAAAAGGATTATTGAAGTTTAAGTAAGTTATCCATATTTATTTTATAATATAAAAGTATATGAACTTTATTGATCAATATTTAAGATTCCAATATTTAGAAGAGTATTTAGAGTATCCTGAAGAGGATAGATTAGAATTATATAGATTACTAAATCTAAAAGTTAAACAGTTACATAAATTAGCTAAAGATAGAAATATCAAAGGATGTAGTAAATTGAGAAAGAGAGATCTTATTCTACGAATTTTTACATTCTATATATTTAAAAGAAATGGAATTAGATTAAGACCAAATAAGACTATACTACCTATGGAGGTCGAAAAAAGAAAAACTCTTACTGATCTTTATAATAAGACATTACCCAGAGAAAAACCTAAAATTGTTCTATCATTTGATTAAGATATCTAAATAGCTATCTTAATTATGTATTTTAATGTGATTATTTAAATCAAAGTTAGATTTGAACACTTTATCGCAATCTGTGCAACTATATCTTTTCTTTGTACATCCTCTTTTATAATATGCTGTTTGTTGATGTTTTATGTAATCCCTTTTATATACAAATTCTTTTTTACATTGTTCACATGTCACTTTTTGATTTTTTAACTTCTTACATCCTCTTTTATATAAATTGCTATTCATGTGATTCTCTAATATCTTTGGACCTTGACATATCAAACCACATTGATCACATTTATGTTCTGCTAATTTACATCCTCTTTCCTTATATAACTTAGTTTTCTTGTGTTGGTTTAACATTGCTTTTGTCTTGAACCCTTTATCACATTGATCACATAGATGTTCACCCTTTTTTATTATTACTTTATTATTCTCATGTACTCCTGATATTATATGATTGTACAAACCTAAAAATTGTCTGAAGTCTCTATTACATAATCTACATATTGCTGACATATTTATATAATATATATCTATATATTAATGTTTTATCTTTACCAGAGAAACCAATAACTAAACCAACTTGGTGAGTACTTTACTTTATAGGCTTGCTCTCCATCTCTTGTCCTTATCTTACTATGTCTTGCTCTATATGCTTTCCTTCTTTGACGGTCTAAATGATCCAGATGGGACCATATTCCGCCTCCCATATTGATAGGTACATTATCATAATAATGATCATATCGAGAGTCTCCGAAGTGTACTTTCTTACCTGTTGGTAGGTGTGCTGTGTATTTTTTATTTTTACGTGTTGATTTAGTAAAGTATGTTCCTTGGGGTAACTTGGGTATCATTGGTATTATATATATTATTCCAATGATATTTTTATTATTATAAACATTATGCGGTATCATACAACAGTGCGTTCGTGCGTGCATTGTGTACAGTACAAGACTGTACAATCTTAATCAATATATTTAAATTTTAATTTAAACGCACCTACTGAAAAATTATAAATCACATCGAAAAGTGGATGGTTAATTCACTTAAAAAATAATGTGATTTATATATATAAGATAAACATGGTTAGAACTAAAAAAGCGGTTACTAAAAAAATGAAATATGAAATTAGATATTATCATCCTGCATTAGATACTGTCATTCATGTAGAACAGTTCAGAACAAGAAAAGATGTATATAACAAGCATAAAATAAGTGATAAGACATTCTGGAAGTACCTTAGAGAGCCTGAACTATGTAAATGTAAAAAAGGGTTTGTTATTCATAGAACCAAAGTATTATATCCTCCTGTTACTGATGAAACAACTGCAAACGCACCTGAGAAAGATACAAATATATAGAATTTTTAATCACTGTATTTTTATTGTAATTGATTTTTATTAATCACAATACAAAACCTTCGTTAGGGACTTAAAAAATTATTTTCTATACTATAGATATATATAACATGAGTAAATTAACAAATCAAATCATGAGACAAAATATATCTTCTACCAGAATTGGTAGAGAACTTATAAAAGATATAGGTGTATCTAAGTTCAACAGAGCACCTAAAAGAGACCTTAGGGCAATCCAATCCTTAATAAAGGAAGATCGCCCTACATTATATAATAAAGCCAAAGCCTTAAATATAAAAGGTAGAAGTAAGCTAAAACGTAAAGCTCAACTAATATCTTCTATATATAAGCAACAGAAAATAAAACCTGTGGTTCCACCACGTCCTAGACGTAGGGTACCCCCTCCAATACCACCTAAACCAGTGTTAAAACCTAAAAGAAGAAAATTAACTCCTGAACAATTAAGATTAAGAAAAGAGTTAATAGATCTATCAAAAAGTATTTCTACAATGTCTATGGGTGATAGTATTGATATAGATTTTGAAGATTATGATAATGAATTAAAATACATTATATTAGCAATTATTAAAGGAACCTTTGATAATAGAAGAAAATATAGATATACTATTAAAATAGGTAATGTTAACTATACTTTATCAGATAGTAACAGAGATAGATTATTTAAAGTCATTTCAAAGGGGCTTGTTAACGTAGATGAAGCTACTGAATCAGATGGTGAAGTGCATGTAGCAATCTATCAAGAAGATGGATTAACTATTAGTATTAGAAGATCAGAGTATAATAAAAGACAAAATGAAGGTTCATTCTTTAGCTATACTCATAATCTTACTGATGTAGATTTAACAAGATATGGGGTTTTTAGAATAGTAAGTTCTAAAAATTATATGGATAATTGTATCATAAGAGCATTGAGAAAATCTGACTTACCAATAAAAATAAAAGATAAATTAGATTCTGTTAAAAGGTTAATTAATAATCGTGTATTTCCTATGAGAAATTTAAAACAATTAGCGCATAAATTAAAAATCTACATAACAGTTAGAAAAATAGATTTTGTTAGAGGTAACTGTAACCATATCAATAAATATGGTAATCCTAAAGACTCCCCAGCAGTTGAAATAGGATTAATTGATGAACATTATTTTATAATAGATAAGAAAACAAAAGTAACAGGTTATTCATTAAAACACTTTGATGAAGTTAAAGATCTCAAAGATTGGAATCGTATATACGAGAAAAGAAATGGATCATATAGAAGAACTAATAGTAGGTTTATGTCATCATTTAACTTAATTAATGAACTCATTAAAAATAAAGATAAATTTTTAAAACCTATTCCATATTCAGGTCCATTAATGGAAACTCAGTTTTATAAAAAAGTTGATGATGAAATAACAAACTTAGAATATGAGCTTAATGATTATCAAAAAAGATATCTTGAAAATGATTTTGTTGTTTTAAAAACAGAAAAAGATAAAATAGATGAGATAATAAAAAGTAAATTATCTAAAAAAGATAATAAAATAAGATTCAGAGATTATATTAAACAAAGAAAAATGATTAAATTAAGTACTGCAGGAAATAGAAAAGTTTATAATTTAGATTTTGAAGCAGATCCTAATAATGTACATATACCTATATTATGTCATGTGTATACAAGAGATCGAAAAGAAAGTGTGGTATTTGAAGGTCTTGATTGTGGTAAACAAGCGTTAAATTATATGAATAAAGAGAATAAGTATGGATCATATGATGAAATATTAATAATAGCACATAACGCAGGATATGATAATAATTTCATAATTAGATATGTTCATAGTATTAAGATACTTGAGAAAGGAACAAAATTAATAAATGAGACATTTAAATATAGAGATTGTAATTTTAGATTAAAAGATTCATATTGTTTGATATCAACTAAATTATCTAAATTTCCTGCTATGTTTAACTTAAAAGGTGAAAAAGAGATATTTCCTTACAAGTTATTAACAAGTGAAAGATTAAATGAACCGTTTGTTAAAGTATCCGATGCTATAGATGAAGTAGGAGAAAGTAAATACAAACAATTTATGATTAATGTAAGAAAAACAGGGAGTTATAAAAATATTGATGGAGTTGATTATTTCGATATAATTAAATATGCTAAATTCTACTGTCAACGAGATTGTGAAATCTTAAATGAAGGTTATCTTACATTTAGAAAATGGATGAAAGAATTAACTGGTTTTGATATTGATAATTGTTTTACTTCAGCTGGATTAGCTCATGATTACTTTATTACAAAAGGTTGTTATGATGGTGTATTACCATTAAGTGATGTTCCAAGAGAATTTATTCAAAAGTGTGTTGTTGGAGGTAGAACTATGTGTTGTCAAAACAAAAAGCAATATTATAAAGCTAAATATAGTAAAACAGGTAAAGTTATTGATTATTTATGTGATTATGATGCTTGTTCATTATATCCATCTGCTATGAAAAGATTATATGGATATTTAAAAGGTGCACCAAAAATAATTAAAGATGAACAGCATTTCATTTCATTTTATAATCAATTAAAACAAACTGAAGATCTTATCAACTCTGATAAAGTAGATAGGGAAACATTAGGTGGTTTATTCGTAGAAGTTGAAGTAACTGAAATTAATAGACAGTTAGATTTTCCTTTAGGAAGTTATAAAAATAAAGATGGAGTAAGAGTATTTTCAAATGAATTAGCTGGAAAAAGATTATTTTTAGATTTTATTGGTTTAAGAGATTTTGAAGAATTTCAAGATGCTAAATTCAAATTTATTAGAGGTTATTATTTTGATGAAGGACGTAATAGTACAATCAACCGAGTCATCGAGCATTTATATAATGAACGTAAAATCAAAAAGAAAGAAGGTAATCCTATACAAGCTGTTTATAAATTAATTATGAATAGTGCTTACGGTAAAACTATCTTAAAACCGATTGAAACATCAACTCAAATATTTGACGATGAAGAAAGATTTGATAAATACTTTAATCGAAATTATAATTCTATAATTGAATATGTTGATATAAAAACCGATGGTGAAACTAAACGAAAAGTTAAAACTCAAAATTCTATTTTAAATCATGCGACATATCCACAAGTTGGGGTTGAGGTATTAAGTATGTCTAAAAGAATTATGAATGAAGTTTTCGATATCGCTCAAGCTAATAATTTGAAAATATACTATCAAGATACTGATAGTATGCACATAGGATATCAAGACTTACAAGTCTTAGAAAGAAAATTCAAAGAGAAATATGGAAGAGAATTAGAAGGAAAAGACTTAGGTAATTTTCACGTTGATTTTGAATTACAAGATTCTAATGGTGACGAAGCTCACAATGTTAAAGCGGTTGAATCATATTTTCTTGGAAAAAAAATGTATATTGATCAACTTGTTGGGGAAGTTAACAATAAAGAAGTATCTGGATACCATATAAGAATGAAAGGAATACCACAAGGATGTTTTCATCATAAATGTAAAGAAATGAATATAAGTCCAATGCAAATGTATGAGAAAATAAATGGACTTTGTAAAGAAGAAGAAGAAGATCAGATTACATTTGATTTAACCAAAGGTAATACTTTATTTAAACGTACTAAAGACCATAAAATGGTTACTCTTAAAGAATTTACCAGAAGGATTAAAGTTGATTCCTCAGATATAGTTATGAATGTTTAATTGTATTTAAAATATTATTTATATATTAATATAAATGGAAATTAAATTCAAATATAGTATTGAAGGACAGCTTAGATTACAAGATAATATAAGAAAAGCGAGAGAACTTTATGGTGAGGCATTTGATGTTGATATAATAAAAACTAAATTTTACAATTTTATTGGAAGAGATGATCTTATACCAACATTGGTATGTTCTAATGATCATTCTATTGTTTTAGGGAAACCTAAATATCCAGAAAATTTAACATCTGATAAATATAGAGTTTTTCTTTTTGCTGATCCATATGGCCTTGAAACATACTGGTTGTATATGTATGATATTTAATATTGATATAAACAAAGATTTTACGATGCTAAGGTTCATGTGTATGGACCTTAACATAGCACAAAACTA
>CAZNER010000085.1:718-7817 GCA_964572065.1 uncultured Candidatus Saccharibacteria bacterium | reverse complement strand
ACCTTATATCTTTATACGAACATTGTTACACGTTCATTAATTTCTTCAACCTTATAATCCCTATTCGGATACCTACTTTCAAATTTCTTAACACTAGTTTCAGCATCCCTCTTTGTAGCGAATTTCAATTGTGGACTATAATAAGAATACTTATAACCACTTCTTGTATGCTTCGCTAAATAGTTACCATTAACTAATATAGTATAGTATTTGTCTAACTCAACTCTCTCCTTTTCTTTCTTAACTCTAGAAAAATATTTCTTTCTTAACCATTTTGGTTTGTCTTCTGACATATAACCAAATTCAACCGTAGCTTGTATTGGTGCATCCTTGAATAATTCGTTACACTCATTAACTGCATCAATTAATTCTTGTCCACTTTTAACACTCTTACTGAAAGGTTCAATACCGTATTCTTCTTTCATCTTTTCAGTGTAATAAGTGTTTTTAACTATTACATTTACATTCTCATTAATTAACTGTTCAATAGTTAATGATTTCTTACATCCAGTCTTAAAGATACCTTCAAATTGTCCGTATGTAGTGTTTCTTGTACTACCATTGATAGCAATACTACTCCAATACCCAAATGACTTATCATCATATTCTTCGTACCATTCATCCTTTTCCCTAGAAGTATTCCTATCAATAATACCTTGCCTTACTGACTTTGCATATTCAACCATTTCTGCTTGTGTTAATATAACACTTCCATTGATATTATATGCCCACCAACTTCTTGCACGTCTGTTATTATAGTCGTAACAATTGTTGCTACCAGCTAGTATCATTGGTACAAATTTGTCGTCCGATACTCTTATAAATTGTTTGTCGTAAATGATTTCGTAACTCATGATTAATAGTGTTTTAAATTTGACATATTCAAAGATAATAAATCTATTTCAATTCTGCAAATATTTCTTCAAATAATTTTGAATATTTTTCTTCATACTCAATTTCTCCACTATAACTTGGTATTACCAAATAACTTTCATAAAAGTCTAATAACTCCTCGCCAGTTTCACTTGCAATATCTTCATTAGGACAAGTAATAATATCATCAATTTGATTTATGATACACTTATGCTCTCCGTCAATTTGTGGGTCTAAGAATGTGAAATCTCCTACTAATAACTTTACCATGATTCTAATGTTTTAATGTTTAACGATACTGCAATATACGAATAATAATTTATAATTCCAAATTTATTTGAAAGAATCTCTATAATATCCACCATTGTTTTGTCCATTGGCTAATTCATCAACAAATTCAACTATTACAAAATCATCATTACTTGTATAGTCCTCTGTTAAGATTGCCTTAGCACCAGCCTTAGCATTATAATATGGTTGTTCGTTACTAACCCATTCTAATTCAGTTCCCTTTGGTAAGATTACCTCATTAACTTCTTCCTCAACGAATTTACCAACCTTGAAATATCCAACCTCAAGTATTTCATATTCCTTTGGGTCTTTCATAACTAAATCCCCATTGGAATCCATTATGTAAAATTCATCATTTGCACCCCATTCATATTGGAATAAATTCTTATCCTTATCCATTGCGTAATATCCTAATCTTTCCATAGCTTTGTTTGTTTGTTTGACTTCTACAAATATATAAAATAGTATTTAATTATCCAAATAAAAAAAGGGGAAAGTTATTAACAATCCCCTTTTAATATCTCTATGAGTGCATATCAATAAATACAATATACGTTTTTTCTCCCTCTGACTTCTCTGAATAGTCCATACTTGTCAATCCACATTCGTCATAGTCATAATCACGATAACTACTTTCCATTATATCAAAGTCATCAATACCACCACTACTAATAACAGCCTTTCGTTTCTTTGCAAATTCTTGGATAGCATATAACTCCATTGTGTCGGTTATCTCTGATAACTTTCTATCTCCATTGTCAATAGCTTCAATCAAGTCTTTACGATAAAAATCATCATTATCGGACTTCATCCAACCCCTTACAAGTTCACTCAACTTCTCAATGGTTTCATAACCCTCATAACTTGGTTTCCACCTTGAATATTCATCATAGTCAAATACCTCATTGTCCTCTGATACACAACCACCGATACATCGCCAGTTGTTCTCATTACCAAAGTCCATAATTTGATTTTCAACATCATTACAAGCTTCTTCGGGACTTGTAGCATTAATTCTTACTAAGTGTAAATTGTGCATAATATATAGTTTAATGATTAATATAATTCAATGTTATACTCTCCGTAGTAATCATCAAAGTTTACTCCATAACCAAATACCTTACATCTACTTGAAATGGCTTTCTTTGACTTTCCCTTAATATCTAAGAACTCCGCCATTTGCTCTTGGTTATCGAAGTACTTTGTTGTGCTGATTGAAATTTGAATTGTGTGCATAGTTTTAATGTTTAATTGTTTGACTCTTCAAAGATAAGAAATACTTTCCAATAAAACAAATCTTATATAGGATATCTTTAAAAAAAGTTATTAACAAAATTCATAACCAATTTCTGTAACGTATAACTTTACATCTGTTTCATCAACAACTTCCCTTGTTGGTAGAACGTAAATATCTCCAAATAATTCATACTCATCTTCACGAATTATATTGAACATCAAATTCCAATCTGCTAATTCATCTGAATCATTATTATCTTCTCTCTCTTGACTTGTATTAAATAATTCAACCTTTTCTTGAAAGAATGTTGATAACTTCTCATTTAATTCCTTTTCAGTAAATCTACTCCATACTAAATTCTCTAAGAATTTTACTACCTCTTCTTTACTTCTTACTGGTTTTACCTTTGGATACAATTTTCTCATGACTAATAATATTTTAAATTTGACTTATGACAAATATACAAAATAATATTCATTCCACAATGGAAAAATATTAAATTATTTTTTTTTATTTTTCTTACCTAAAAATTTGGAATTGTCATTTATTATCACGACATTTGTATTGTTGGTGTTAGTAACGAAACGGGTCGCTGAAAAGTGAGAGAGTAGACTCCAACCTACCCCTATATTTTCTAACTACTAAAAATGAAAAGGACTACCTCTCGGTAGCCCAATTCAACCCCAACTATATTCTTGTAATACCCGTAGGATAAGTTTCTACCACTTCTAAGACACTTTTAAGACTTTCATGTATCTTTGGATACTCAGACTCGATTGAGTCCTGGAAATTGCTTAATTCGTCCTTATAATAATAACCGTCATAAAGTCCATATAATGAATTTAAGATATTGAACTTATCATCAATGTTTAATAATTGAACTTTGTTGATAATGTTACCTATGTTAGATAACATATTTACACCCATATTTGCGTGTCTGTCGAATCTTAATAGTGTTGCTTCCATGATATAATAGTTTTAATGTTTAATGATATTGCAATATACAAAGAATAATTGAGACTACAAAATTGTAGCCTCATTTTTTTCAATAAATTTTTTCTTCTTTGCACCATGCACCTCGATAACTATATTCTTTGCTTTGGTTTGGTTACCCTTACAAAGTCCACAATCGATACATTGAACGTTATTAGTAGTGTTAGGACAAATGATTTCAGTTTCTTTGTCAATATCGCTAATATCATTCGTTACCCTAAAATAACGCCAACCATTGGTAATAGCCAATTTTGCCTCTTCTTTATTGTCAACACTAGCCATGCTAGTTGACTTAAGTACTTCATTATCTAATTCATTTTGCCATTGATGAGTATATGAAGTATGGTTTTTTGCTACAGACTTCAATTGTACTAATAAGTCCATTGGTAATACGTTTGGGTCGCCATACGCACCAAATCTTATTTTCATACCCTCAAAAGTACTCATGTCAGTTACCTTTGGGTAATTACCCTTATGATAAGATTTCCACACTTGTAACGGTGCTTGAAATAATGTTACATAACACGCACCACCCAAATGATGTCTATGAGGACACATACCACATACACTTTCATCTTTACCCTCTTTACTAGCTTCCGTAGGACGCATATCTTTATGCATTATCCACATACTTGCCATATTACCTGTTTTAATATTCTTACTATCTAGAGTGATAATTGCAATAATATCATCGCCAGTGATTGGTGATTTACCTTCGAAAATTGTGTAACCTTTAACTTTGCTCATAACTAATAATATTTTAAATTTGACTTACAACAAAGATATGTATTCTTTTCCAATAAAAAAAATATAAAACAAGATATTTTTAATTTTTTTGCTAATTTAAATTAATTCTAAATAACAAAAATAATTTAACTTTTTCTTGTATAATTGAAATATTATTCCGATATTGCAGTATGCTTAGATAAGCTGGTTGGATGTCACAAGCACCCAAAAGAGTAGACTCCAACACGTCCATACTTTTCTACCCTATTACCCTAAATATTTTTTTGTAAAGATACGAAAAAAAAAGTTAAAAAACAATAGCTAAAAATTTTTTTATATGAAATAAATTCACTACCTTTGTAAGGTAATCATGATGATTACTGGTTGGACATCACAAGTGTGCAAAAGAGTAGACTCCGACCTACCCCTATTTTTTTTACCCTCTATGAAAATTTTTGCAAAATTACAAAATAAAATCCACAAATACAAATTTTTTAAGATAAAGTTATTAACAACTTATCAACAACTTATTAACAATCCTGGTGTTGATAAAAATTCATTCAAAAATTTGGATATATCAAATATCCATTTACAGACACTTTCTCACACGCACATATACACAAATGTGTACAATGGAAGATGTCCGATTAGCTAATTGGTATCAATAAAAAAAGGGCATGAGATTGAATCCCATACCCTCTATTATTATACCAAGATTAACTCCTTAGCGAATTCAAATGACTTCTCATTGGTCTTAGCATTCGTACCAAGCATTGCACTCTCAATACGTCCGTTCTCACGTCTAGGTGCAGACTTCTCATGAGTAGTCCATCTAGTCACACCAGAATGTAATCCCCACACGTTTCTACCCTTTTGAGCCATCTCTACTCGAATCATCTCGTAAAGAGTTTCCATCGCATTGGTAACTCTCGTACTAGCATCCGATAAGTCAGCTACGCTAGATAGCTTAGATACCCCAGTATGCAACTTAACCATGTCATGCACATTTCTATCTGAAATACCCACACCCACCATTCTGTTGTAGATATCAATCTGTGACATAGACTGACTTAATGCAAGTGAAATAAGATTTGGTATCTCACGAATCTTTTGGTCTAAAGAAGCCGTATGACGCATCTTAGATTGCCCAGCCTTATAGAAGTGGAAAAATTGATTCTGACAACTCATTGTCAAGTCGCCAATACCAACTGAAAGTCCAGTACTACCATCGTTACTATCAATAATAGTAACATAACGCTTGATGGTATCATTACCTACCTTAGAAGTACCCTCGATAGCTAATTGGATAAATACTCGCTTACCACCGTTAAGTGACCCAGCTTTCTGTACCTTCAATTGCTCACCGAAAGGTTCAACACCTCTCAACACCAATTCAACAATGTCAGCATTCTGTGATACTGTGTACCCAGACTTAACAGTGTTGATGATTTCACCAGTCTTACTATTAAGTAATCCAAAGTAAGGTGATTCAACTAAGTTGATATCATCTACTAGACTACCATCAGCACCAACCGATACAATCTTTTGCTTTGCTACAAGTGGCAACTTCTCGATAGTGAAGTCTAATCCGTTAGCAGTTAAAATTTCGTTTACTCTCTCGTTAATTGAATTGTTCATGTTATTGAAAAATTAAAGTTAAAAAAAATGATAAATGAAATATAACCCTATATATCATCATCCGAAGATGTGATAAACAAAGATATACAAGATGTCAAAGAACACTCGCCCGACCCCCTCAGAACTTTCGCCCCCTCAATCGAACAATACAAATATCGTTATTTACTTTCGATTATGCAAACATTTTAGCAAATATTTTTTTATATTTTTTTACCACCCTTCTGAAACCCCAGTAAAATCAATACTCCTAGCTATAAAAAAATTTCATATAGTTTTATATAAAATCTAATACAATATACCATATCAAAAAACTTTAAAAATAATTTAACCTTTTCTTGCATATATGAAATATTATTCCGATATTGCAGTATGCAAATGAGTCATGGGTTGGACATCGCAAGTGTCCCAGAGGGTAGACTCCAACACGCCCTTACTTTTTTAATACCATCAAAAAGTTTTCAACATAAAATTGTTAATAACTTAATTTGGAATATTGAATTATTTTTACTAATTTTATATTGTCGATTTGGACGGGCTGTGACTCATAAGGTCATTGGAGTGTAGACTCCAGAACACCCCAAATTTTCCCTATATATTTTTTTCATTTTTTTCTTGGATTTCTGAAATATGTTTCCGATATTTGTAGTATCACTTTTAGAAATACTAACAAGTGCGATTACGTGTACCCATAGGTGAAATACCCTATGGGAATATCTGGTTTATACCTAAGCAAACTTATATTATCTTATATAAGTTCTGGATGGTATCACATGATGCACGTACATACCCACATATACACAAATGTGTTCATATATGGGATAGGATAATTGTACCGATAGGTCTTATAACCCATCGGACTTATCAGTACCAATAGGTACACTTAGGTTTATATTGTTCTCTATAAAAAATACGCTTTTTTATGGACTGGGATAGGATTGTCCAAAAATTATTCAGAAAATCCTATACAATATTTGACCGAAGGTTAATGTTTTTATAGGATTCTTATAGGATTCTTATAATTCCCCATATAGACGTTTCCACAAAATCCCACTCTTTACCACTTCTTACCACGATTCCCCACATTACCTAAAAAAGTCATAACGTGCTAATAGAGGTACGAAAAGGAACAAGATGGTATATATATTCATATACATAGAGAAAGTGTCTTATACGTGATGTATGTGCGAGATATGTACACAAAAGTGTATATGTAGAATACATATCTAAACGTAGTTAATGTATATAGTATTTTATTTATTATACGCTTCTAGTATTTCTTCAATTTCAGTTCTACCCTTGCTACCTATTCCTTCTATTGAATCCAGATGAGTATTCTTTAAT
>CAZNER010000085.1:0-708 GCA_964572065.1 uncultured Candidatus Saccharibacteria bacterium | reverse complement strand
TTTTTAATTTTGTTTGTGTTAATTTTTTTTTTTTTCTTAGGGTGTTTAGAGTTCTATTGGTTAGAGTTGTATCTCTTAGGAGTATGTTATTAGTTAGTATATTAATTCTATCATTAATAATTTTTCTTATTTTAATTAATTCGTTTAGAGATATTAGTTCTATGTTTATATTATTATTTTCCATATTCTCCTCCTCTTTATTATTTATTCCCTATGTGTATTCTTTTTTTTCTACTTTCATATTGTTTTACATATGATTATTTGTTTTTTCTGTTTGGGGGTTTAGTTTAGTTCATCAAAGTAGAAAGTTATTGATTTATCTAATCCAACTTCGATATCAATGAATGTATCACCAAAAAGGATATGATTATTAAAATCGTTAGATACTAAATCTTTTGTATGTTCTAATAGTGTTTCTACGTGTGATGTATCAACGACAGTTCTTGGTTTTTTCATGAATCTAGTAGCAGTGTAATCTCCACCACAACCACATCTACAACAATCTCTTTTACCTTCATAGACTTGAGATATTTGTTCGATAGAAATGTTTAAGAATTGTTCTTTTGTAATTTTTTCACCCTCTTGATAATTAAAGTTTTTAGTTTCCATAATGTTTAATGTTTTAATGTTATACTTCAAATGTAAGAATAATATTTTAATTATCCAAACAAATAACTTAGAAATTTGCGTGGAATTTTTCTAGTGGAG
>CAZNER010000084.1:5962-7838 GCA_964572065.1 uncultured Candidatus Saccharibacteria bacterium | reverse complement strand
CTACAGATGTTCAATTAAATAATTTAACCTTTTATATTTGGAATTCTTCTGGAGATTTACTTGATCAAAATAGCTTTAATGCTACCACAAATAGTCTACAAATGAGTGTTAATCAGACATTAGATAATGGAACTTATACTTGGAATTGCCTAGGTTATGATAATAAAAGTAATTCTGCATGGGCTTCTAGCAATTATACTCTTTATATTGGAAATATGTTAGTAACTTTAAATTCTCCTTCTCATAATTCACACACTACCTCAGAGAATGTTACTTTTAATTGCACATCTGAAAATACAGTAGCAAATCTTAGTAATGTAACACTTTATGTATGGAATTCTTCAGGCACTCTTAAGTACAATACTACAGAGAATATTTCTGGAACAAGCAATACAACCACTTTTAATTACACTCTTACTTCTGAAGCAAGTTATATATGGAATTGTATGGCTTATGATGAAGATTTCAATTCAATTTCTGGAAGTTCAAATTATACTCTATTATATGATGATACAAATCCTGTAGTTACTCTTGAAAGCCCTGATGATGAAGCAGAGGAAACAGAAGGAAGTGTTGATTTTGAATTTAATGTAAGTGATGCAAATGATATTGAGAATTGTAGCCTTATTATAGATAGTGACATAACAGAAACAGATACAAGTATAACCAAGGAGACAACTCAAACAATAGATGATTCACTCACAGAAGGAACTTATGATTGGAAAATAAGATGTTATGATGAGGGAGGGAATATGGATGATTCAGAAGAAAGAGAGATTACAATAGAAGCTGATGATGACGATGACGATAGTTCTGGTTCTAGTAGTTCTTCTTCTGATGATGACGATGATGATGACTCAACAATATTTAACAATGTTCCAACTACATTTATAATCACAGATACTGATTTTGAAAAAGGGGTTTCAAAACTTACAGACGAGGGAGATAAAATGAAATTTAATAAGAATAATGATTCTCATACTTTAGAAGTGTTAGATATAGCAAGTTCGAAAATTAAAGTTAAGATTTCAAGTGATCCAATTACATTAGAAGTAGCCCTTGGAAAAACTGGAAAAGCAGATTTGAATAATGATAAGAGGTATGACATTGCAGTTACATATGTAAAAAATAGTGGAAGTGTGGCTGAGATTAAAATACAATCAATTGATGAAGAAATTCCAACTAGGCAAATATCAGGAAATGAAAGCAATGAAACAACACAACAAGAAACAACCACTGCAACAGGAAAAAGTATTAAAGAGTTATTTAATGAAATGACTATAACCACAAAAATAATTATTGGAATAATTGTAGGAGCCCTGTTAATAGGAGGGTTTGCATTTTTTATTTACAAAAGGCATGAAAAAAAATTAGGACCAGTTTATAAAAAGAAATATAAAAAGTAATTCTTTAGGAAAAGTATGGAAATTTATTTAGATAATGCAGCTACAACAAAAGTTGATAAAAGAGTTGTAGAATCAATGATTCCATATTATAACGAAAAATATGGAAATCCTTCTTCATCTCATTTAAAAGGAGAAGAAGCCAAAAGAGCTATTCAAGAATCAAGAGAGGTAATTGCAAAACAAATTGGAGCTAAATACAAAGAGATTATTTTTACAGGAAGTGGAACAGAATCAAATAATCTTGCAATAAAAGGTTTATTTTTTAAGAATTATCCTGAAAAAAATCATATTATAACTACAAAAATAGAACATGATTGTGTATTAAATACATGTAAGTGGCTTGAAACACAAGGAGCTAAAGTGACTTATCTTGATGTTGATGAAAAGGGTTTTGTTAATATTAAAGATATTGAAGAGGCAATTACTAATAAAACTTTTTTAGTTTCAGTAATTCATGGAAATAATGAAAT
>CAZNER010000084.1:0-5862 GCA_964572065.1 uncultured Candidatus Saccharibacteria bacterium | reverse complement strand
GAAATACTTAAAATTCCAAATACTAAATTAAATGGTGCAAGAGGGGAAGAAAGATTGTGTAATAACATAAATATTTCTTTTAATAATATTGAAGGAGAGTCAATTGGAAGTTATTTAAATGCAAGTAAAATATATACTTCAACTGGAAGTGCTTGTTCAAGTCACTCTTTAGAACCCAGTCACGTTCTTTTAGCAATAGGTTTGAGTCCTTTGCAAGCAAATAGTTCAGTTAGAATGAGTATAAGTAAATATACAACTAAAGAAGAAATTGATTATGTTTTAAAAGAAATTAAAAGAGTAGTTGAAAAGTTGAGAAGGATAAGTCCCTTGAAATGAAAATAACAAAAAAGACAATAATGAGTGAGATTTTGAAAGAAAATCCAGAAAGTGCTGAGCTTTTAGTTGAAGCTGGAATGCATTGTGTTGGATGTCCTATGGCAATGCAAGAGACACTTGAACAAGGTTGTCTGGCTCATGGAATGAATAAAAAAGAAATTGATGAATTGGTTGAGAAGTTGGAAGAATTGTAAATTATAAAAACTCCTTTTTCTCTATAATGTTATGTATTCAAAAGAGCTAATGAAACATTTTAAGAATCCTAAATTTGTTAAGAAAATTAAAAATCCCGACGCTGTTGGAGAAATTGGAAATATCCGTTGTGGAGATATAATGCATCTTGAAATAAAAGTTAAGGAGAATAGAATAAAAGATATTGGATTTAGAACATTTGGATGTCCAAGTGCTATTGCAAGTTCAGATGTTGTTTGTGAATTAGCTAAAGGCAAAACACTTAAGCAAGCAAAGAAATTAAAAAAAGAAGATATTATTAAGAAATTAAAAGGAATGCCTGCTGCTAAAATACATTGTTCTGTTTTAGGCATTGATGCTTTAAAATTAGCAATTAAAAATTATGAAAAGAAACATTAACAGGCTACTTGTTCTTTTGTAATATATTCATAAGCACTATATGAAGCAGTGCAACCATCTGCAACACCTATTATTAATTGTTTGAATGGTTTATCTGTAACATCTCCTGCTGCAAATACTCCTTTTATATTTGTTTTAGAAGTTTTATGATCAATAATAATTTCTCCATGTTCATTGGTTTTTACTCCAATTGTTTTTGCTAAGTCTGAAAGAACAATATGTCCTATTGCGACAAAAACAGCGTCGAGTTTAAGAGAATTGCTTCCTTTATATTCTTTATTCAAAATTACTTCATTTACAATCCCATTTCCTTTAATCTCTTTAAGATTTGTATTATTTATTATTTCAATTTTATTATTTTTTTCTATTTTCTCTAAATTATTTGGTTCTGCTCTTATTTTTTCTTTTCTGTAGATAATGTAAACTTTTTTTGCATGTTCTGCTAAAATTAAAGCATCTTTTGCAGCGGTATCTGAACCTCCAATTACTGCAACTATTTTATTTTTATATAAAGGTGCATCACATAAAGCACAATAATTCACTCCTTTTCTTTCAAATTCCCCTGAACCAGGAATATCTAATTTTCTCCACTTTGTTCCTGTTGCAAAAATTAGGGCTTTAGATTTATATTCTCCTTTTTTTGTTTTAATTATAAAACAAGTTTTTAATTTTTCAATTTCTTCTGCTTTTTCTGTTTTAATTTTTATATTAGAATACTCCCTTGCATGTTCTTCTATTTTTTTCGCTAGATTAAATCCGCTTATTTTAGAAAATCCAGGATAATTCTCAACCATATTTGTTGTTGTAATCATTCCTCCTATTGGAAGTTCAGAACCATGAGAATGTCCAAGAACCAATACATTAAGATTTAGTCTTCCTGCATACATTGCAGATGCTAATCCAACTCCTCCAGCTCCAATAATAATTAAATCATAGCTCTCCTTTGTCATAAAGAAATTTAGAAAGAAGATTTTAAATAAGTTTGTATGAAAAGATAGGTAATTAAGTGATATATAATTCTTTCTATTTTATAATCACTCTTTAGTAGTAATAAAAGAAAGATTTATAAAGTCCAGCATACATATAATAATATGATATTGAAAAAAATCGGCCACTGGTTCGAACTTACAAAAGAAATTAAAACTGAATTATCTGATATACTTTATGATATAGCAACTGTTTCTAAAGACTATCAACCTGAAGATAATCAAATGGGCACGGGAATTGCATTAGGTACTGCAACGGGAAATATAGGTATGGGTGTTGCTCTTGGTAGTGCAATGAGTGAAGATGAAGAATATAAGATTAGATTAAAGGGGAGTAAAGTTACTATTGACCTAGATGATAGACAAATATATGAACAATTTGAGAATGGAGATCAAGTTCGATTAGCATATAGAGAAACTCAAAGAGTAACTTCTGATTACATTCCTCCTAATTTTGAAAGAAAACAAGAGATTGAAAGAGTTCTTTCTGATCCTAGATTTGTAAGTGCAGAAAAATTAGAATGAAGTTTCTTATAGGCAATTTTTCATTCTTATTTTACTATTTAGCCCAAAAAAATTGAAAAAGAGAAAAAAAGAAAGTTTCCTTCATGTATTAAGACATTCTTTTGCTACACATAGAAATATAAAATCTCCTTTGTCATAAAGAAATTTAGAAAGAAGATTTTAAATATCTTTAGATTTCAAAATAATTTTTTAATTATCATCTCTGCCACGATAAATATAAATGCATTCCCTAAGTTTATCAGCAGCTGTAGAATCTGTGAAAGTTGGAATTGCCCTCTCTGCTTCTCTAATATAAAAATCTCTTATATTTAAACCAGTTTGAGGATCAGTACAAGGATTTTCAATATGCTTTATTAAAAAATATGCAAATTTAATATCTGAAGCTACTTTCTTTTCCATAAAAAAAAGAGGTATAAAACGATTTATAAATCTTCATGTATAATTTATTTTATGGAAATAGAAAAAAAAGTTCTTGAAACTCTAAAGAAAATCAAATTAAATAAAAAGGAAAAAATAATTGTAGCTTTGTCTGGGGGGAAGGATTCTACAATCACAGCATATTTTCTTAAGAAATTTGGTTATAATATAGAGGGGTTTCATATTAATTTAGGAATTAAAGGATATAGTGATAAATGTTTAGAAGTTGTTAAGGACTTATGCATAATTTTGAAGATTAAATGTAATTTTTATGATATTAAAAAAGAAATGGGGAGCTCTATGTGTTACATTAGAAGCGGAATTCAATCAAGAGCAAAAGGCACAATAAAAAATTGTGCAATCTGCGGAGTCATAAAAAAATGGATTATAAATAAAAAAGCAAGAGAATTAAAAGCTAATAAGATTGCTACTGGACACAATCTTGACGACGAAGCTCAGACATTTTTAGTAAATATATTCAAGGGAAGTCCCAAATTAAGTTCAAATCTTGGGATTGTAACAAGAAATATTTCTGATAAAAAATTTATTCCCAGAATAAAACCATTATTTTATATTCCAGAGAATGAAATAAAAAAATATGCAAAAAAGAAAAAACTTCCTGTTGTTTATGAAAAATGCCCGTGTGCTATTGATTCATATAGAATACAAGTAAGAAAATTTCTAAATACTATTTCAAATAAAGAAAAGCAAAATATTATTAATAATTTTGAAAAAATTCTTCCAAGAATCAAAAAGGATAAAAGAATGAATTATTGTGAAATATGTGGAGAACCTTCAAGAAGAAGATTATGTAAGAGATGCAGTTTAATGGAATTATAAATCCCCAAGTTTTTTTGAAAGAAGATTTTTAACTTGATTAGTCACTTCTTCTTTTTAGATTTCATTTTCTTTGGTTTTTCTTTAAAGTCTAACTTAGAAAATACAAAGATGTATAAAATTTCTAGAATTCCAACAGTATTAATTACTCCAAGAACTACAAACCATATTATTGAACCTTTTCTAGCAGATTTCCATAAAGCCCCTAATTTCCATGCTAAAGACCATGCGACAACTATCATTAATAACCATGGACTTATTCCTAGTTCACTTGAAATTCCTAAATAATCATACATAAAGAGATTAAGTAATATTAATTTAAAAAGATTTCCTTGAACTATGTTACCTTCATTTGATAGTTATAAACCTTTAAATACTTCTTGCAATTTATTTTATACTCTACAATAAATAGTTATAAAGAGGTATATAGCATACAATATATTGTATATTAAGATAATCATGGAATGTCCGTTTTGCTCAAATTTAAAATCTAAAGTAACAGACAAACGAAGCTCTCCTGAAGGCATAAGAAGGAGAAGAGAGTGTCTTAAGTGTGGAAAAAGATTTACAACTTATGAGAAAATAAGTAAAAACGATTTATATGTAATAAAAAAAGATGGAAGTAGGGAAAAATTTGATAGAAATAAACTTGAAAAAGGAATTGACAAGGCATTTGAAAAAAGACCGGTTTCAAAAGAGAAAATATATAAGATGATAAATAAAATAGAGGAAAGTTTAAGAAGAAAAGGAAAAAAAGAAATTAAGAGTTCTATCATAGGGGAATTAGTTATGAAAAAAATAAAGAAATTAGATAATGTCGCGTATATTAGATTTGCTTCTGTATATAGGGATTTTCAAAATATAAAAGACTTTAAGCAACAAATAAAGGAGATAACTACATGAATTTAAAAGAGTACCAAGAATTAGCAAAATTAACTGCAAAAAAATTTGACAACCCAGAGTTAGAAATAAGTACATGGGGATTAGGTGTGACAGGAGAAGCAGGAGATATTGCTTCATGTATTAAAAAAACCTTTGCACATAAAAATGAGGTTGTAAAAGATGGAATAAAAGAAAACATAGGAGATATGTTTTGGTATAGTGCTATGATATGTAATTTTTTTAATTGGAATATGGAGGAAATATTGCAACAGAACATAGAAAAGCTAAAAAAGAGGTATCCACAAGGTTTTACTATTGAAGATGCTAGACGCGGAGGAACCATGATTAAATGGAGTGGAGAAGGAGAAATTAAAGAGGTAAAAACAAATGGTGAGTAAAATAAGAAAAAGAGATGGAAGCGTAGTTCCTTTTAATGAGAATAAAATTGCAGAAGCTATATGGAAAGCAGTAAAATCTGTTGGAGGGGAAAACAGGATTAGAGCAGAGGAATTAGCAGAGGAATTAAAAAAACAAATTGAAGAAAAATATGGAGAAAGAGAAATTCCTGATGTTGAAGATGTTCAGGATATGGTTGAGAAATTATTAATTGAGGAAGGACATGCTAAAGTTGCTAAAGCTTATATCCTCTATAGAAAAAGCCATGAAGAATTAAGAAATATAAAAGGTTTATTTGATACTATTGAAGTAGTTGATGATTATATTGGTTTAAATGATTGGATGGTTAAAGAAAATTCAAATATGGGTTTTTCACTTCAAGGATTAAATAATTACATTGCTACAAAGATTATTAATAATTACTGGGTAAGAAGAGTTTATCCTGAGGCAATAAGACAAGCACATGAAGCTTGTGATTTGCACATTCATGATTTAGGAACACTTGGAGCATATTGTGTTGGGTGGGATTTAAAGGATTTGTTATTAATTGGATTTAAAGGAGTCCCAGGGAAAGTTACTTGTAAACCCCCAAAACACTTAGGTTCTGCATTAGGACAAATGGTTAATTTCTTTTATACATTACAAGGAGAGACAGCAGGAGCCCAAGCATTTTCTAATTTTGATACTCTTCTTGCACCTTTTGTAAGATATGATAATTTAAGTTATAAAGAAGTTAAAGGGCATATGCAGAGTTTTTTATTTAATATGGCTGTTCCTACAAGAGTAGGTTTTCAAACTCCTTTTACAAATATAACTATGGACTTAAAAGTTCCAGAGTATATGAAAAATGAGCCAGTGATAATTGGAGGGAAACCTCAAAAAGAAACATATA
>CAZNER010000083.1:0-8185 GCA_964572065.1 uncultured Candidatus Saccharibacteria bacterium | reverse complement strand
AATATAAATTTATGTGCCTTATATGCATCTTCATCATCAATTTTACACAACTTTATACTTTTTCTATACTTTCTCTTTATAGCCTTTTCTATAATCCAGTCAGCTATATGAGGATTCTTTGGTAAAAATGATCCATGTAAATAGGTGCCTATAACATTCTTATAAATACAGCCTTCATTTTTATCTTTAATATTATTTCCATTACCCTTTATAACAAATCCTAATGGCTCAACTTCACTTCCAAGAAAAGTTTGTCCGCTATGATTTTCAAAACCAACAATTGTATTTAATGGCATTTTATATATATCTATAACTTTATTATTCAACTTTGCAATAATGTTACCAATACACCTACTTTTAACATTATTACTTACTGACTTCGTTTCTATATCTAAAACTCCAATTCCTTTTATAACTTTTTTATCTCCAGTAATAAAAGATTTTCCTAAAAGTTGAAATCCACCACAAATTCCAAGAAAAGTTACTCCTTTTTCAATTTGTTTTATTAATTTATTTTTCTTTTTTTGCAAGTCTTTAAATACCTTTATCTGGTCGTCGTCTTGTCCACCACCCATAAAATATATATCAGTACCTTTAGGTAATCTTTCTCTTAAATTTACCTCTTTATAATTTACTTCAATATTTCTCCATTCACATCTTTTCTTTAAAACAATAATATTTCCTATATCACTATATATATTCATATATTTCGGATATAGATGAGTTATTGTTAGACTAAATTTATTATTCATTTTAATTCCAAATATTTTTAATTTTAACAATATTGCTAATATCTTTTCTTATATCTAACATTGCAGTATAAGTAGGCAAAACAAAAAGAGTATCACCTTCTCTTAACTTAGATATTGATAGGTCTAAAGCTTTTGATATATTCGGTTCAATTTCAATATTTATACAACGAACATCAGCATATTTTAACCTTAAAGCCATATCATAAGCTCTCTTTCCACTTATTGTTATCCAAGATATATCCGCATTTCCCAGCAACTCAAATTTAGCATCCCAAATCCAACTAACATCTGTTCCATCAGCAATTTTATCATTTAAAATGATTAAAAGCTTCAATGATAATCTGTTTTGTAACATAGTTAAATTTGCCGTTAAACTAGCTGGATTCTTTACTAGCAATAATCTGATATTTTTATTATTTACTTTAACTATCTCACCTCTGCCAAAAACTGGTAAGAAATTAGACATCGTTGATTTTATTTCGGAAGAACTTATTTTATAAATAGAATCAATAACAGATAATGCCGCTAAAGCATTGTAAATATTATGTATACCAAGTGCATTAAATTGTAAATCTTTAATATTTTCATTTAAACCATATACATTAAATTCAGTAGACAAATCACTTTTAATTTTGACATTTCTTGTATAAACTCTTTTTAATCCCTTCTTTTTTTTATATTTAAAGTAATTTCTTTCAAAAAATATTTTTTCTCTTATCTTATCTCTATAGAAAATAAAGTAGTATCATTATTACATTCAGAAGCAATAGAAGAAACATTTTCATCATTCTTATTCAAAAATAATTTTGATTTAGGGCAAGATTTTACTGCATTTAATATATAATTGCGAGTCTTTACTAGCTCTCCATAAGCATCAAGCTGATCTCTATATAAACTAGTTACAACTATATGACTTGGTTTCAGATATTTAGTTAATATTGGCATAGATGCTTCTTCAACTTCAAATACTCCTATATCACTTTTTAACTTACCAGTAAATGTAGTGTCTAATATAATTGAAGTAGCAATACCTCTAATTAAATTTGCCCCACTTTTATTTGAACATACATCTTCATCTTCCCTCTTTAATAGATAACTTATTAAATGTTGAGTAGTAGTTTTACCGTTTGTACCGGTAATAAATATAACTTTCTTAAATTGGCTTCCTAATTTTTCTAATAATTGGGGATAGTACTTTTCAATAATAATTCCGGGTAATGACGTGCCTCTTCCCAACCGAGAAAACCTTATAATAGTAACTAATAATTTTATAGCAAAAAGAGTGAGGATCATTTAATATAATTAATATAATATATTGATTATTATATTAACTAAAAATATAATATACAAATTATAACTCTTAAGAGGAAAAATCAGTTACTTATCCATTTTTTCATTATCGTCTACAATATAATCTTCTAAAAACTCCTTAATAGTACTGTTTAATCTGATTTTTCTTTTTAATAACTTCTTTTTTTTCTTACCATTTGAATCTTGATAATAAAGAAATATCCTATAATCGCCGGGATTATCTACAATAACCTGTCTAAGTATTCTTAATTTTTCTGGGTTTTTCTCTTTTGTAATATCCAAAGTTATAACTCTATCACCATTCGTCACTGAAGGCTCAAAATTGTTGAATGACTGCATGTCGTCTATTATTACAGATACTTTTCCATCTCTAGAAGAAGTTTTACCAATAAATACTAATGGCTTTTCTAACTTTAGTCTATCTTCATATTTTTCATAAACTCTATTAAAAACTACTCCTTCAATTGAATCTTGTATACATTCAATCCTAATAAAAGCCATAGATTTATTTCCCCTTTTTGTATTAATTTTTTTCTTTTCTGAAATTATACCCCCAACTTTTACTTTCTTATCCTTACCTAATTTTTTCACATCAGCAGCGTCTAAAATTTCCTCACCATAATATTTTTTATACTCTTTTAAAGGATGACTTGATAAATAAACACCTATAAGTTCTTTTTCCCATGATAATTTTTCTCTCTCTGAAATATTTTTTATCTCGGGTAGAAAAGTAATATTAAATTTCTTTTTCTTTGCTGAAAATAAAGATGATTGACCTCCTTGTTTTTTTCTTTCAAATTTACTAGCTCTGTCAACTATTAGTGGCATAACCTCTAATAAAGCCCTTCTTTCTCCAAACTGATCCATTGTTCCTGATTTGATTAAATATTCCAATACTTTTTTCGATAAATTACTAGCTCCCACTCTTTGAACTAACTCATCTAAATTATCAAACTTACCTTTTTTCTCTCTCTTCTCTACAATTTTTTTTACAACCTTGGTACCGACATTTTTAATAGCAGCAAGACCAAATCTTATTTGATTTTTGCCCTCAATTTTAAAACCAACTACACTCTTATTAATATTAGGAGGCAATACATCGATACCCATTCTTTCTGCCTCCAAAATATCACGAGTAATTTTTTCAGAAGACTCTAAATCTGTCTGCATAAGACCTGCTAGAAACACAATCGGATAATGAACCTTAAGATAAGCTGTTTGATAAGATATTAAAGCATATGAAGCAGCATGTGCTTTGTTAAAACCATAATCAGCAAATGGTTCTATATATGAATATAATTTATTGGCAATACTTTTACTATAACCTTCTTTAATACATCCTTTAATAAATTTCTCTTTTTCTGCTTTCATAACTTCTGGTTTCTTCTTACCAATAGCTCTACGAAGTATGTCGGCCTCACCTAGAGAGTAACCAGCCATCTCCACAGCTATTTTCAAGACCTGTTCTTGATAAATAGCTATACCATAAGTATTTTTTAGTATTGGCTTTAATTTTTCATGTAAATATGTAACTTTTTCTCTTCCAAATTTCCTATTTATATAATCAGGTATTAATTTGATTGGTCCAGGTCTATAAGCAGAAACTAAAAATACCAAATCTTCAAATTCCGTTGGTCTTAAATCCTTTAAATACTTTTTCATACCATCACTTTCAAATTGAAATACAGCAGTTGTCTTACCATCTTGAAATAATTTATATGTCTTCTTATCATTAAGTGAAATTTTGTCTATATCTAAATCTTCTCCTCTATAATGTTGTATTAAATTCAATGTGTTTTTTATTATTGTTAAATTTTTTAATCCAAGAAAATCAAACTTCATTAATCCCAAATCTTCTAATTCATATCCTTCATTTTGTGTTATTATCTTATCTCCTCCCCGTGCTTCTTTTTGAATAGGAACATAATCAATAATAGGCCTTGGTGTTACTAAATAACCACAAGCATGAGTTGAAACATGTCTAGCAATTCCTTCAATTATTTGTACTATTTTACTTAAATCTTTTAATTGTCTATTTGAATTAATTATTTCGCTAAATTCAGAATTGTTTTCTATCATATCCTTCATATGTGCTACCTTCCCAAATTTTACATCTACCATTTTTGATAATCTATCAGCTATATCTAGATCAATATCTAATACTCTTGCTACATCACGAATAGCTGCTCTAGTTTTCATTCTTCCAAAAGTACCGATAAAAGAGGTGTTTTCTTTTCCGTATATCTTAGACATATATTCGAATAATTCATCTCTTCTATCATCCTGAAAATCGATATCAAAATCTGGAGGTGACATTCTTTCAGGATTTAAAAATCTCTCAAAATATAATTCAAATTTAAAAGGATCTAAATTTGTTATCCTTAATGAATATGAAACAACACTACCCGCACCGCTGCCTCTACCAGGCCCTACAAGTATTCCATTATCCATAGCCCATGTTACATAATCCTGAACAACTAAAAAATAATCGTCGTACCCTTTTTTATGTATAAGATCTAATTCATAATCAATCCTTTTTTCAATTTCTTTTGTGATTTTTTTATATCTCTTCCTTGCACCTACATATGTTTTTTTCCTTAATACTTTCTGTGCATCTTGACCTTTTTTAAGTTTTTTATACTTAGGCTGTATTCTTTCAAATGTAATATCATATTCTTCAATCAGATTTGCCACTTTTTGTGTATTTTCAATAACTTCGGGAATGTCATTATAAAGCTTATTTATCTCTTCTGGACTTTTTATATAAAACTCTTCAGACCATGCCTTTCTTCTTGAATCATCATCCATCTTTCTCCCGTCGTTAATAGCCCAAAGCACTTCTTGTGCATACCAATCTTCCTTAGATAAATAATGGGAGTCACAAGTTGTAATTAACGGAAGATTATTTTCTCGTGCGAACTTAATTTGTTTTGGTATCAATTTCTCTGACTCTTTTACTCCGTTCCTTTGAATTTCAATATAAAAGTCATCTAAATATTTTCTTAAAAAATTTGCCCATTCTTTAGCTTTTCTATTCTTTTTGTTATATAAATGGTTATTTACTACTCCAGACAAACATGCACTTAAACCAATAATTCCTTTCCCATATTTTTTTATTAATTCCTTGTCAATTCTTGGTCTATAATAAAACCCCTCAATATTTGCTAAAGAAAGAATTTTTACAAGATTTTTATATCCTTCTTTATTTTTAGCAAGAAGAACCAAGTGATATCTTTTATCATCTACCTTTGGTACCTTATCGAATCTTGTTCTGTAAGCAACAAATGCCTCCACCCCTAAAATAGGCTTAATGTTGTTATTTCTACATTCTTTCCAGAATTCATATAATCCATAGGCAACTCCGTGATCAGTTAAAGCTACACTGTCCATTCCTAAATCCTTCACCTTCTCTACCAGATCAGGAATTTTTATTAAACCATCTAATAATGAATATTCGCTATGTACATGTAAATGTGTAAATTTCTGCATTGGCAGTTTCAAAACCCAGAAATACAAAGCCTTTATATCTTTAATAAAAATAAAAGATCTTATACTTCAATCGTAAATATAAATTAAATTGAATAACTTGATTCTCTGCTTATATAAATATAAATTAGAAATATTTTAATAACAAGTATATTTGTATAATTATTATTAACAAGGGAAGGGAATATACTAATCTAATCTTAACAGATAATATGGGAATTTTTATTAAATAGGAATTATATTATAAAATGAATAAAGATTATTTACCCACTTTTCTTTATTATGTGGACCATAAGGAGAATCATAAGATAATTTCTCAAAAGTATTATACCCTTTTAAATAATAATTTTGTGCAATCCAATCAGCTGCTCTCGGTATAGCTACCTCCCAGCTCGGGTATTTAACTAAAATCATCCCCCAGGCACTGTAGTTCGAACACACTCTTCCAAAACCTGATTCCACTCCAGCTATTGATAAATAAAACTTACAATAATGCATACCATATTTCTCGCATGAATCTAATATTAATTCTGAATAATCTGCCATTGGAGAACCCTGCCTAACTAAAAAATTATGTAAATCCTCAACTCTCTTCTGTTTCAAAATTCTCTCCTGCTCTTCACGTTGTTTTCTCTCTTCCTCTAACCTAACCAATTTTTCCTGATATCTCGTCTTTGCTACCTCAATTTCTTCATCTAAAGGTTCCTTTAAAGCAATACTAACATCATTCTGTGATTCTATTAAAATTTCAGAATTATTATATCTAGTATCCATTATCCCTAAAACTTTTATTTCAGAAGCGACTACTTCTTGAGTAACTTCAGTCTCCTTTATAGAATTAATTGCGATAACTAAAACAAAAGATATGGATAACAATCCTATAAATATTCTTATATAGGGAAAATACTTCTTTAATAGTTCTTTTTTTGAAAAAATCAGCTTTTTTATTTTAATCAAAATAAATATATCAAATAAGTTATTATCACCTGATATTTACTAATTTTATTTTCTTAATATTTAGAGCATCTTAACTCAAAAGTACCATATTATAACAACCTGATATTTCATAGTCAATCTGCCTATTTTACTTGTTTCTAATGACTTTATATGTTAACTTTAATAATAAAATATAAATGAATTTTATATGAAAAATATATTAATTACCGGAGGTGCAGGTTTTATAGGAAGTCATGTTTTAAGACTAATTTCAAAAAATAATGATTACAACATTACTGTAATTGACAATCTGCATACTGGATTTAAAGAAGCTGTTGATATTGTATCAAAAGAGGCTAGTGCAAATATTAATTTTGTAAAACTTGACTTAAGAGATAGCTCACAATTTGAAAAAATTGAAGATAAGAAATTTGATGCAGTATTACACTTTGCTGCACTTTTGAGTGTAAACGAATCTGCCGAGAAACCATTAATGTACTTTAATAACAATGTTGCAGGATCAATTAATCTTCTTAGATTTATGAAGAAAATTAAATGTAAAAATATTGTTTTTTCTTCAACTAGCTCTTTATATTCAAGACATGCCAAAGTACCATTTACTGAGAAATCAGAAATTGAACCTGAAAATCCATACGCTGAATCAAAATATATGATGGAAAAAATCATATCATGGACATCACAAGCTTATGAAATGAACTATTTTATTTTAAGATATTTTAATCCCTGTGGATGTAGCTTGGATGCTAAAATCGGATACCCAAATATTCCAGCAATTCACTTATTTCCTGCAGCAATACGTGGGGCACTAGGTCTTCAAAACTTTAAAATTACCTGTGGTAAAGTTGATACTCCTGACGGCTCAACTATCAGAGATTATTTTAATATACTTGATCTTGCAGATATACATAATATTGCTCTAAAAGCACTCCTTGAAGGTCATAAAGGCGGTATTTACAATGTTGGTATAGGAAAAGGTCATTCAGTTTTCGAAATAGTTAAATTGGTTGAGAGAGTCACAAATTACAAATTTAAAATTGAATATGGAAATAAAAGAGAAGGGGAACTTCCTATAGTTTACTGTGATCCACAAAAATTTAAAAACGAATTTAACTGGAAACCTAAATATACATTAGAACAAGCAGTAGAAAGTCTAGTAAAGTGGTTTAAAAAAAGACCTCAAGGATATAAATATTAAAATTAGTTAAATAATTTATTATAATCTCGCTATGAAAACAAAAAAAACAATTATAATAATCTTAGTTATTTTTATAATTTTATTCTTATGCAGCTGTATCACATTGGGTACTCTATTTTTTATCTTATATAATAAATCGAGCGAAAAAGAGGATAATGCAAATCAAGATACTTCTAATTCTGAAAACTCAATGGCTAAATTTGAAAGTAGTAGCGAATTTGATGAATATGTTGAAAAAATTTCAGAAAATTTTGAAGAGATAGAAGAGTCAAATGAATATGGTGCATCAGAAGATACTTATCCTATGCAGGCGGGAGAAGGTAAAGATGATGGAACCGACAGTGAATCAATTACAAACATTCAAGAAAAAGGAGTTGACGAAGGAGATATTGTAAAAGCTTATAAGGATTATTTAGTAATTTTAAGAAGAGGTAGAATATTTACAGTAAAAGTAACTAGCGAAGAAAATGACATTTTAGAAACC
>CAZNER010000082.1:0-8400 GCA_964572065.1 uncultured Candidatus Saccharibacteria bacterium | reverse complement strand
AGACTCTAATGACATTGCACCAGAGTTTGCGATGTTACCTAAAGTTACTGTTCCAGTTGAAGTACCAACGTTAGCTGAGAATGCAGCATTAACGTTTGTGTTAACAACTACAGCACCATCTAAGTTAATAGTAGTATTTGCGTCAGCATTACCAATGTTTACAGTTTTTGTTCCTGTTCCATCAGATAAGTTTAATGCCGCTGTACCAGCTGCTACGTTACCGCAAGCAATTTCAGTTGTATGTGTACCTGAAGTAACGGCACCACAACCAATGAATGTTTCAACAACACCAGTAGTTACGCCACCATTGTTTATGTCGACATGTTTAACTGAGTCTGCATTAGTAGTAGCACCACCATCACCAATAGATATATCATCAGTTACAGAAGCAGTAACTACTGTTCCACTACCAATTGTTATATTTCTTGAAGCTGTTGGAGCTATATTACCAAATGTAAGACCTGTACAATCGGCTTCGTCACCAATTCTAACTCCACCTGTACCTGCTAATATTTCAACTCCTCCATTTGCTGCAGAAGCCTCAATATGGATAGCATCGTTTTCAGTTTCTGTAGATGTTACATTAACAGCACAGCCAACACCTTGAACGCTTAAATCAAGACCAGCACTTGTTACTGTAATGTTAGAAGCTGCTTGACCGTCAATAGAGAAAGCTCCACCTGTTGCTAATAAATCAAATCCTCCAGTTCCACAATCTACATCTATACCACCTGCTGCATCAGAAGCATCAATCAATATTGCTTGAGCGTCTGCTTCAGTAGCTGTAATATTTACTGATCCACCTACAGAATTTAGAGTTAAATCTTCAGAAGCACCAGTTACTGTAAAGTTACTAGCTGTAGATCCATCTAATGAAATACCAGCTGCAGTATCTACTGTTATTGCTGCTCCAGAACCAATATCTATTATACCAGCATTAGCACTACCAATTGTTATTGTTCCAGTAGATGTTCCCGTATTAATCGAAGTATTGAAGTTTGAGTTATCATTTAATGAAATAGCCGCTCCAGATACAGTCAATCCTGTTAAAGCACTTAAAGCTCCATCAGAATCAATTGTAAATTGGTCTGCACTATCACTATCTTGAACTCTAAAGAATGTTGCACCTGCATTATCACCTAATCTCAAGACAACATCATTTGCACCACCTGCTTGTATTAAAGCATCAGCAGCATTAGCTGTATATAAAGGTGAAGTAACAGAAGTATTAGCTGTTGCTGTAGTAAATGTAGCAGCTGCAGGAGTTGTTGCTCCAATGATACCATCCATATTAACTACAGTTAAAGTACCATTAGAATCTAAAGAGGCAACTGTTGCGCTTGCTGAGTCTTCAAAATCTATAACATTAGCTCCAGCAGCATCTCCCATTTGAATTGTTATATCTGAACCAGCAGCAGCATTGATGTCTATAGCTCCACCAGAAGTAATAGCCATAGCAGCAGCTGATAAATAACTTGGAGAAGTTACTGATGTTGCTAATGTAATAGCTGCATCTAAGTTAAATGTAATCGTTCCAGGTCCTGCTGTTCCTGCTGTTGTAATATTTGTACCACCAGCTAAAATAATTGTTCCTGCTGTTGGACTAATAGCTCCTCCTCCGTCACCTGTTAGAGTATCAACATCTGATGCTCCAGGAGATTGAAGAACCCATATAGCTCCTCCAGTAGAATTTATTCCACAAAAAACATATGAACTTCCTGTGTCTGCTGTTGGTTTGTAAATCCACACATCACCGATAGCGAATTCTGTATCAGCTGTTGTTGGTGCCCTAGGGGCGTTGAATGGCATATGAGGGACTTCAACAAAAGGAAGTTCGGCACAATATGCCTTGTATATTTTTTTTACCATTGTATCCTCGCGTATTTTTGACAGCCCCAAATATGGCTCGGGCCTTTAACTGTATAATAACATTTTTAATAATTTTTTTATATTATATATTGTCAATAATAAATAAAAATGGTACCATTTCACCATATGATTAAGAAACAACTAAAAATTAGAGTGCATCCTAGTAAGCACAAAGCATTAAAGATATTGGCTGCAGAAAAAGGCGTGTCTGTAAATTATATTTTAGACCTCCTTATTTCAATGGTTACAACTAATCCAGATAAGTTTTTTTTAGATGAAAAAGAGGGTAAAAAATAAGTTTAAAATTTAAGTACAGTTTCACGTTTTTGTACATAAAAGGTAAATTAATGACAATTTTAGTAAATAAGCCTAATTCAACTCAACTTGACATATTTAATTCACTTCAAGATTTCAAAAAAGCTAAGTCAGAATTTATATCAAACCTTTCTAACACTCCAATTAAACTAGCAATAAATGAGTGGCTTAAAAATTTAAGTCCTGGAACAAGAAGAAACTACTCGTATTATATAAATGGATTAATGAAAAGAGGATTAATACCAGATGCTACTGTTGGTATTTTTAATGAAATTCCACATGAAATAAATATTGATGACATCAAAAGAGTGAAAGAGTGGTCTGAAGGCACTCGTCAATGTAGAGCATCATGTTATATAAGTTTTACTGCTTATCTACATAGAATATCATATGGCTGGTTTAGAAGAGCTGTGCCATCTAATTTAGCAGCTAATAGAACATTCTTTCAAATAAGAGATAAATGCGCTACCGAAGCATTATCGTTACATGAATGGCATAAGTTTATTGAAGCTCTAGAAAAGATAAATCTTAGAGATTCTTTAATTGCTAAATGTTTGCTTCAAGGAGCTAAAAGAATTTCAGAAGTTTTAGATGCACGAGAAGACTGTATAGACTTCGATAAAGGTATCATACGCTTTAAACAAGGCAAGGCACGTGGTGCGGTACGCTGGATGTTCATAAGCTTCCCTAATACATTTCTAAATGCGTTAAAAGACTATCTTTATTTAACTCATAATCAACGAACTAACTCTGGTTTAATATTTATTACCAATCAAGGTAAGAAAGTCTTTAGAACACGTCTTAATTTCTCTTTTAAAAAGGCTTCTGATATTGCAGGTATAAAAAGAGTTACTCCTCACGTTTTAAGGGCTACATGGGTTACTTTAGCTAAAACTCAAGGAGTTCCTGACTCTGAGATTATGAAAGTAACTGGTCATAAGTCTTCAAACATGATATATGCTTATGATAAAAGCTATCAACAAAATAATTATACAAAAAAGATGGTGCTAATATGAAATTTAAAAAAATGTTTATAATTTCTTTTTTAATTTTGGAACTTATTTTTAAGGAGCAAAAATGAAAAAGTATATGTCAATAGATGACTTAGTTAAGGATGATAAATATCCATTTACTAAAGCTCAGTTAAGGCATTTCGTTGCTAAACGTAAACAAAATGGTCTAATTACCAGTATTAGAAAAATTGGTAGAAGAATCTATATAAGAGAAGATTTATTTGATAAATGGATTGACTCGCATTTAGAAAATGAGATAAAAGGAGAATCTGAAGAAATTAATACTTCAGAGGAACGTCAAATGAGTTTTGAGTATTTAAAAATAGAAGATATGGAATTTAGCGTTAGAACTTTAAATTGTCTTAAGAGTTTAAATATTAAGTCAGCTGAAGATTTAGCTAAATTAAGTAAAAGTGAACTTAAACAAACTAGAAATATGGGTAAAAAGTCTTTTGAAGAAATACAAGATAAACTTACTAGTATTGGTATTATACTAAGGGATTAATTATGATTTTAATAGCAATTATAGTAACAATTCTATTTTTAGCCTTTAATTAACTTTAAAAGTCATTACTCTTTAAAGCTTCTGATAATTCTGGAGATTCATCTTTCATTTCTTTAGCTAATCTATCTTTTAGTTGATTTGCTATAGATATTCTATTTTTACTTAATGCTTCTAATGATTTTTTAAATAAATTCTGATATCTAGGATTAGTTAGAAGTGAAGACATTGATTTCTGAACAGCTCCTAATCCAGTTCCATATTTAACCATTTTTCCTATCATTTTAAAATCACCATCTAAAATAGCATTTACTAATTTATAAATGGTGCCTCCTTTTACCAACTGATCTGCTAATTTAGGTCTCATTTTACTAGATAATGACGATATTCCTTCAAATAACTTATTAGTATTAACAAAGTCTTCTGCTAATTGAGGATTAATACTTCTAAGTCCTTTTTCTAGTGGATCTTTAAACCTACCTAGCATTCTTTCTCCTCTAGGTATGTAATAATTTAAGTCTTGCCAGAAATTTATTATTCCTTCTCCGCTAAATCCAGTTTTTAATAGGTCTTGAGCATCTCCAAGTACACGCTTTCTGCTTTCCATAGGCATTGATTTAGCTACTTCTGCAATATTATTAATAAAAGCTTGAGCTTGTTTTTGATTCATTGGTTTAGTTGCAGCAGGAGCTTTCTTAAGTGTATTATATATATTACCAATTGCTTCTTTAGAAGCTGATATTTTACGCTGAACTCCTTTAGATTTACTCGCTATTGGAGTTAAATACTTTTGTTTAGCTGCAGACTGTAATGCTGGTGCTATTTCTGCTTCTTTTAATCCCATGCGTCTTGCTAGGTCAACTAAAGGCTTTTGAACTTTAGTTGGTGTTATACGTTTAGTAAGTCCTGGTAGTCCTGTTGCTGCTATTTCTGCTACAGTTTGTCCTTTAGGTCCAAATCCCATCTTTTTAGCAGTAGCTCCTGCAGTACCAGCTAGCACACTACGAAGTAGATTGCCAATAAAACCTTCTCCTCCTAATGCCATTGCTGGTAAGAACTCAGCTGATTTCTCAACTACGTCTTCTGCAAAACCTTCTTTACTAGGTAAATATTCTTTAAAAAACTGTTCTTGAACTTGTTCTTCCATGGGAGGTTTCCCAGTAATCATACTTAAAACAGTTTTCATTGGATCAGCTAAATTGGCTATTGATCTAACCCCTCTAACTAGACCTTTAGCTCCAGCAGATGCAACTGATCTTCCTTTAGATATAGGCGGATTATAATAATCAATTATTTCATCTGGAGAATATCCTTCTTCTAAGGCAGCTGATACTTTAGGTCCTAGTTCTTTATGACCTTTAAGATAATCAACTATTTCTTGATTACTATATCCTTCCTCTCTCGCTGCTCTTATTTTATCTTTCATATTTACTCCAAAATGTCTGATAAAGATTTACGTTGTTGTTGTTGATCTGAACTAATATTATTTATATTATTATCCAATCTTCTATACTCTTGTTCAAGTTCATTAATTCTACTTTTGTTCTTAGCCATTGAGTATTCTTCGGCTTGATCTACATCTAATTTACGTATACCACCTGATTTTTTAAAGGCTTCTAATTTACCTGTTTCATATAAATTATTAATCTGATTAACTATTTTCATCTGTTTTAATACAGCTTGTCGGCCTTCTTTACTATTCCAAAGTGTTGGTAAACGCTTTAAGAAGACATCTAATTCAAAGTTAGTTACACGAGCACCAAATGAATCTCTAGCATTTTGAACAAACTCATTTAATAGCTTTTGATATTTTTGAGATTCTTTCGATGATAAAAAAGGAAATCTTAAGTTACCCATTTTATCTACGTTTAATAGTCCAACACCTTTAGGCAATTTATCGCTTTCATTTAATTGTTCCATTACATCTAGTCTTCTATTTTCATCTGCTAAACTTCTAGTTTTATCTTGCCATTCATCATATGACTTTAAATTAATCTTATATCTTTGATCTTCTCTCTTAACTCGTTCAACTGGCTTTAAACCTAAATCTCTTGATTCTAAAATACTAGACGCTTGTTCCATATCTCCAATTTCTTTTTTTGCTCTTTCAATATTTGACATTGGCTTTTCGCCTTGTAGTCCTTTAAATCCACCCAATTGTCCTCTTTGTATTTGATCTATTAACATTTCTCCAAATTTTGTTTGTCCTCCAGTAGTTAAGCTAGAATATAATTGAGCATTTCTATCAGCAACGTCTTTATCCATACCAAAATTTTGAAATACATCTGATATCTCATCAACTGATTTACCTTGTAATAATGTCTTAGGCTCAGCTCTTCTTAATTTACTATATAAATCTCCATATTTTACCGCTTGATCAAAAGGAACTCCTTGCGAAATAGCTTTGGTTAATGCAGATTGATACTGTTGTGGAGTGGCTTCTTCTCCTAAATCTGTAAACGCTTCTTCTAATATAGTTCCATAACCTTTTTCTCTTTTAGCTTGCATGTTTCTTCCAAGCCTTTGACCTAAAGCTTGAGCTAATGCTCCACCGCCTTGTGTTAGGGCTTGATTCCATCCTTGCGGATCTTCAAATACTAATACCATCCTATCCTCCTTATAACATTGCACCAGCACCAAATTTAGCTAGTATTTCTAGTAAGTTTGGTAATATGCCTTGTTGTTTAAATAACATTGGTTCAAAAGTTTGTTGACCTGCTAGTCCTCCTAATCCACTTAAAGCTCCCATCTGTCTTTGTTGACCTATGTTATATTGATTCATTAGCTGTGAACCTAATGCACTTGATAAATCTGTAGCTGATTGAGCTAAAGCTTGATTTAAAGCAGATGATCCACTTTCATCAAGTCCCATAAATTGTTCTTTTATTCCAGGAACTATTTGTCTTTGTAGCATCTGTTGTGCTGGATCTACAAATGACTTTTGAAACATATCCTGAAATTGCTGTTGATCCATTGGCTGCGCCATTTGGCTATAGCCACCCATAGCACCACTTAAATACTGCTGTTGTTCAGGGCTTAATAGCGAAACATTTCCCTCGTGAGAAACGCCTCCTAACATTGTTCGACCCATATTTTAACCTCTTGATATTTTGTAAGTGTAAATGTTATTATCCACACTGTAATTTTTAAATGTTTTATTTAACTTATGCCAAATTTTATTGATCTTACTGGACACAAATACAATAAATGGTTTGTTATAAAAAGAGGTCCTAACGATAAAGGTGGTTGGGCTCAATGGTATTGTAAATGTGATTGTGGAGATATCCATTTGGTTCCAAGGTCTTCTCTTAGAAGCGGTCATTCTAAAGGATGTAAAAAATGTCAAAAAATAGATTATACTAATAGTAAAAAAGCTCTCACAAAACATGGCATGAGCAGAACTAATATTTATAGCATTTGGTGTCATATGAAAGATAGATGTTATAATAAAAAAGATAAGAGCTATAAATGGTATGGAGCTAAAGGAATTAAAGTATGTAATGAGTGGCGCAATGATTTTATACAATTTTTTAAAGATATGGGATACAAACCTATAAATAAAAGCCTTGATAGAATTGATACTACTAAAGATTACTCTAAAAATAATTGTAAATGGTCTACTCAATCTGAACAAGTATCTAATCAAAGACGAAGTCTTAAAAAAGGACAAACAATAAATAATTGGAAAATTATTAAAAGAGAATGGGATAGAGCAACAGCTCAATGTATTAAGTGTCAAAGAATAGTTAATCGTAGAGTTAGTCATCTTAAACAGCCTTCTCGTTCTTGTCCTTGTTACAAATCTTAATTATTTTTTCTTCTTTTATTGAAGGATCATATTCCATTAATACTTGCTTAGCAGGTTTAAATCCATAGCGTATAGAATGTTTTGGATATGCCGTATGCCAAAAAATCTTATTAAGTTTAGCTTTATTTCTTATTTCTTTTACATGCTCAGCTAACTTTTTGACTGCTTGACCTCTATTCCAATACTGCTTATCTACAGAATATGTCTGAATAAATATATCTTTTGATAATGCGTCGATAGTTAACCATACAAATCCTTTGACTAAATTTTCACTATCTACTAATACATATATATGATTAAATGGATTTAATTTAATACCATTTTCACTTTGCATTAATAAGTTTAATTGTTGATATTTATAAAACTCTTCTATAGAATATGTTCTATGCCTAACTTGATCTACTAAATAATTAGGTAAATGTTCAATAGTGAACACTCTTACCCAGCGAAGTTCTTCTATTTTTTTCATTTTTATTCATCCTCTATACCTATATAACGAGCATGGATTATTAAGCGGCCGGAAGCCGGAACTGCTAAATTTGCTGTAGCAACTCCTGATCCTATTGACCATATCTCACCTCTGTATGTATTAGGTATTGCGTTAATAACTAAATTACTTCCTGCAAAAGCTATATTTGATGGCTGCACTGTTCCTACAAAAGGCATGCCGCTAGATATAGTTACTCTATAAGGAAGTTCTATATATAAATTTCCAGCTGCGGTTGTCGCACTCCATGAGACATCTGCAAATATCTCTGTGTATATTCCTTGTCTAATTGACCATCCAACTTGCTGGGTGTAAGTGAAGGTCCCTGCTACTGTTCCATTGAGAGTCGGTAGCCATTGTGACTGGTCGATATCAGCGCTATTTCGTATGAATCCATTAATATTGT
>CAZNER010000081.1:0-8516 GCA_964572065.1 uncultured Candidatus Saccharibacteria bacterium | reverse complement strand
ATTTAAATAGTTTAAACAACCTATCTATATTATATACATTAAAATCACAATTAGATGGTTTTAAATGGGGTGATATCATGACGCCAACAGTAATGATGGTTTGGATTGGAGCATTTTTTGCTATGGTTATTCTAGGAGCAGTTTCTCTGTTCGTATTAAGCGTATTCTGGGATGGAAGTGCTGGTATTTTCACAAGCGGAACTTATGCAGCTAACGCAACTGAGAAAGCTCAAGAAGGTTTAGGCAATTTCTTTGAACAGTTACCAAATGTAGGTAAACTGGCTGGAGTAAGCCTTATCATAGGAGTGCTTGGTCTAATGGGAATTGGCGGTTACTTCGGTTACCAAAAGATTAAAGGAATGTAATTTTTTACATTCTTTTTTTAATTTTTTTCATTTATCCAACAAGAATTTATTTCTGATTCATTAAATATATATAATACTTCTGTGTTTATATTTATATAAGGAAACGTATTGTTATTATTATTACTGCCAAAACATTTTACATATGGTTTAATGTGTGACATGGATTTTACCCCTCCTTTATCTAAACAGTACGTTTCTGCTTTTTCTTTCATACAATTAACATATGTTTTATCAATTTTCATAGCACCGTATATATAATAAGAAAGAGTAGTAAGCATTACTATTATTACAAGTATAGATAATAATAATGCTATTGTGTTTTTCATCTTAACCGTGCAGCTTTTAAATATCTCATTCCACTTCTATAATAAAATCCTTGAAAAGAAAACACTTCATACTTTTTAACTTGTTTTCCACATATTACTTTTAATCTTCCTGGGTGTTTATAACCTAATGTATGTACTTTAATTTTTGCAGTAATGGCAAGAGTCGCAGCTGCATCTTTCATAAACTTAGTCCCTTCCATATAAGCTTTAATAAATTTCTTTTTCTCTTCTCCTTTTTTCTTTGCCAACTTATCTTGAAGTATTTCAAATTCTAAACAAGTAATAATAAAATCATGTAAATTAACCATGTCTTTATTATCACTATAATTCTCTTTTTCTATTTTACCAAACTCTATTAATTCTTCAACTGTAAATTCATAACCTAATTTTTTCATAACCTTTTTTGGATAACTCTCACCTAACATCATACCACCTCATACTATATATTATGTATCCCTTAGTTTAATTATAGTATTGATACCTATTATTATAATTATTATGACTGCACCAAGAACTTTAGTTAGTGGTGAGCCATTAATAATTAAATAAAAACCCCCAACGATACAAACCATACTTATCCACGGAACTCCCATTTTTCTATTAAGTAATTAAACTATAATTGCGCCCTGCGTTCATTCGTCACTTTACTATGTTTTGAATTTGACGGATTCCAAGCGGTGTGTCTGCTGAATCAAGCAAGTTAGTAATAAACCTCGTGTCGTATTCTAGTTTATTATGTAAAAATTTAATTAAAGTGTTTCTTTGTTGTACTGGTTTAGGCGATGCCTCAGTAGTGTTATCAATAGATTCAAATGCATCTAACTTTTTCTTTCTGTATGCCTCTTCATCTACGGTATATTGTTTTGTAAACCTTCCACGTGCGGATGGAGATACTGCGTTATAATTATATAATTTCTTCCCAAGAATATATAAATTCTTTTTCTTTGATGTAGTGTATGCTCTCCAAAATCCTCGCTGATAGTTCTGCCCTAAGTAAACATGGATTAAACTTTTACTTCTCCAAATAGCTATGTTTCTTGTAATGTCAAAAAACGTAGGTGCAACAATAAAAACAAATAAATTCTTTTGTCTTATCTGACTTAATAAGTCAGCAATTGTTTTACAAATAGCATTTACTGTTTGAGTAGATGCAATAGCACCATAAGCCTCATCAAATACAATAGCTTGATATTTATTAGCTGCTTTAACTCTTGCAATAAATTCTTTAGCAGTAAAACAAATGTTATCAATATTAAATGTGGAGTCACATAACAAAGCTAATTGCTGAGCTAATGTAGACTTTCCACACCCTTCTATACCATCTATGAATGTAACCCAATCCCAATCCTTTTTTATTATCTGGTCTCTTATTAAACTAAATTCATTATGTAACCAACCATCGTAATAAATTTCTTTGTCATTAATTTTAACTTTCATTCTGTATCTAGCATGGACTCTCTTATTTTATCTGGTAATGATAACCCGTACTTTTGCTCAATGTCAAATAACCATCTTTCAAGTGAATCTAATAATGTATAGAAATCACTACTAATAGATCCGCCTTCATTATTTGCTACATCAACTTGGCTAATATAATCATTACAAACATTAGATAAATTAATACATAATGCCTCAGACTTATCACGTTCTTTGTCATTCATCTTTTGCCAGAGTTCACTTCTAACAGCAAGTAAACATTCAAACCAACCTACTAAATTATGTTCTAATCTATATATTTGGCTTTGGTGTCTTAACATATGTATTCTTTGAAGCTTAGAAATAGCTGCATTAAATTTACTTTCTGGTGGAGAATCTTCACTCATCTTCTAGCTCTTCATCATCAACTGCTTTGCTTTCTTTCTTTTTCTTTTCTTCTTTTACTGGGAAAGCTTTCTCCCATAACTTTTCAACTACTGCCTCTAATTGTTTAACTCTTTCATGTAATTCTATAATGTCTCCCATTGTTATCCCCTCTCAATAATTTATATAAAAATTATAAGAGCATACTTATTTATATATTTTTTGGTTTTCGTTTCGTTTAGAAAAATTTAAATATTATATATGTTATAAAAAATAGTATGGGGTTTAAGAAAGTTCAAACTGGCACAGTAATAAAATCTTATACGGGTTTAACTAAAGCATTAAAGGGAGAGGGGTTACGTTCTGACCAGATAAGGTTTATGAGTAAAAGACAACGGTTAGATTATGCAAAAAGTAAAGGTTGGATATATGATCCCCAACATAATTTTGGAGCTTCTTCTTCTTCTGAGTTAAAGGATATAGATGTTAAAGTACAAAGAGAACTTGAAGAAGAAAGACAACAACCACAAAAACAAGAGCCAGTATTTACAGGGTTACCTGTTTCTGAATCTGCGGTAACTAATTTAAAAGGTGGTTATGAGGATGCAAGGATCCAGCAAAGTTACGAGGCAAGGTTTAAACCTTCTGCGGATATTACATATAGTAGACAAGAATATATAAAAGCACAACAACAAAAAAACCAATTAAGAGAAGGGGAGTTTTTTACAGGACAAGGACAAAGTAATATATTAGTAACTCCCACAGGATATAAAGGTTATCAGGATGCTAGGCTACAACAGAGTTATACAGAACAGTATAAAAGTTCTAAAGAAATTGAGTTTAGGCAAAGACAAGCAACACCAGAAAGAGTAACACTTAAAAGTAATTACCAGAAATTTACAGAGAAAGTAGCCAAAACAAATTATTGGACAGCAGAAAGAACAACAAAAAGAATAATGCCTTCTGAAAAATATTCTTTAGGAATGTTAAAATATGGAGAACAAGAATTAAAAAGAATACCTCAAATATGGAATGAAAATAAAACAATAACAAATAATAAAAGTATATATGATGGTCAATTAACTGGTTATTCTATGGGTGTTTATAAAACAATAAGAAATAAACCATTAACAACAATGAGTTATGTTGGGTTAGGTTATGTAGCTTCTGGAGTATCAGCAGGAATAGCAGCAACAGGAAAAGCAGCCACTTCTATGGGATATGGTTTAACAGGGATTACTTTTACTGCTGCACCTAAAGTATTAGGTATTGGTGCAGGAGCTCTATATACTGGTGCTAAAGGTTATGAATATTATAAAGCACCAACACCATATAAGAAAGGGGGAGTACTTGGAAAAGCAGCAACAGAATTAATTGCTTTAGGTGTAGGAAGTAAACTTTATGGAAAGACAGCTAAAGCATTTACAAAGACAGATGTAATTGTCCCAGTTAAACAAACAAGTACTTATAAAATGACTGTTGGAAAAAAAAACACAAAAATATTAAAAATTACAAAACAATTAAGTACACCAGTTCAAGTTTATAGAGGAGTAAAGATTCAACAAAGAGGATGGTTTGGTTATGGTAAAGCAAAAACAATTAATACAAAAGCGGGTTTTGTTGTAACTCCTAAAAAAACTACTTTCGTAATTCCACGAGCAAACCAAAATCCAGTTTATTCTCAATTTTCAACTAAAACACTTCCATTAAATATTAAACCAGAACCAACAGCCACAAAAACATTATTAGATATTAAAAGAGATATTGGTAAACCTAAAATATATTTAACAGATAACAAAGGGAAATTAATATTACAAGGGGATAAAGCAGCAAGTAAACTTGCATTTACACAAAAGTTTCAAGGAAAAAAAACAATTAAAGAAATAACAAAACAATTAATAATATCTGGAAATCTTAAAACAACACAACAAACATTAACCGTTGCAAAGTCTCCACCACAAAAAACAATATATAAAATTACTAAATATACTTCTTCTGGATTAGGAAAGTTTAATATAGACACAGTAAGAGGAAAAATTTTAAACCCAGTAAAAATACAAATAGGTGGAAAAGTTCCAGACCAACCATTAAAAATAACTAAAATTAATAAAGGTAATATTGTTGGAATGGTTAAAAGTAGACCACCAACAATACAACAAATTACAACATTTAAAACTATAACAACAGGACAAATAAAAATAAGTGAACAACCTTTAAAATTATATCCAAATGTAGATTTAAATAATATTAATTTAAATTTATTTCCACAAGGTAAGAAAGCACAAATATTATTTACAAAACAAAAACAAATACAAAAACCTAAAATTTCTACTTTTTCAATTAAACCAATTAATAAAGGATTACAATTTCCATTTAACACCATACCCTCTAAAGTAACACCCAACCCAAGCAGAGCCTTATCCTCTGCTTTGGGTTTGGGAATTATTACTTTATCTAATACTAAAACATTAACTAATATTAAAACTACTCCAAGTATTATGCAAGCTACAACCCCAACCATTAAAACAACACCAAGTATTATACAAGCTACAACCCCAACCATTAAAACAACTCCAAGTATTAAAACTACTCCAAGCATTATGCAAATTACAACCCCAATTATTAAAACAACTCCAAGCACTAAACAAGCTACAACATCAGTTGTTAGAACAAGTCCAAGTATTATGCAAACAACAACATCTGTTATTAATACAAGTCCTAGTCCAATTAATTCAACATTTACAATATTTAAACCAACACCACCATCACCATCAAAACCAATACCTTTTTTATTACCAAAATCAATGAAAAGTTTTACAATGCCAAAACCTAAAAAAGGAAAAAGAAAAGGTATATTTAGTTACACTCCATCTTTTAAAGCAGTAGATTTAGGAATAACTGCATCAAAAGGATTTAATCCAAAACAATTTATAGGAAGTGGTTTAGGTATTAGACCATTATTAAGGGGGATATAAAAATGATTACAGAGGGAAATATAGGAATGAAGTTTGATAAGGTTAGACCTGCTATGCCAGAATCTGTTATAAAATGGAGAATGGATACGTCTGACGTATTAAAAGAAACTATGGCACAGTTTGAAGGTTTAGGCAATGAAGATTTTATAAGACATATGATGAGAACATTTAGTGTAGTTATAAATAAAGTTTCTATTCAAGGGAACATGGGAGAAGAATCAGTAAGAGAATTAGTTTATATGTTTGCTGATACAGAAACTGAACATATTGGACAACATTATGAAAAATATGAATTGAAACCAGAGGATAGAGACAGTTACATTGATTGTTTAGCATCTGCTTTATGGACAGCTTTGTCAAGAACTCAAGGGGATTGGGAAAGAAAACACACAGTTGATCAAGGAAAAGAAACAGTAACAACAACACAAGGTATACAAAATTATATGCCTAGTAGTGTTCAACCGTTACAACAACAACAAAGGAAAAGTTTTAGTTTATAACTAGGGGGTATAGAATGATAAGTATTTATTTAATAGCTGCAATAGTAGGAGTAATATTAATGTTTTTATTTTTCTTTGGATTAATAATACTTGAAAGAAAAAAAGGAAACATTGATTATATAATTTGCCAAACATATTTAGGCGGACAACGGTGGTATATGTTAAAAGGAATGGTTGATAAAAAGAACGATGGTTCTTTTTTAGCAGAGCACGTTATATTTAAAGGGGGTAAACACCCAATAGGTTTATTTCATCAAAAGCACCTTAAACATCATTTAGGTAAAAGATATATGATGATTTTAGAGGAGTGGGATGTAGGAAGATATAGACCACTTGAATATAGAGGACACTTGAAAGGTAAAACTAAAATGATTCGTCGAATAACAAATTTTGACGACAAAGGAGACATAATAAGAGATAAAAAAGGAAACATTGATTTTACTGACAAAGAAGAAATAATAGACAATGGTAGACTTAAAGCAACACCTAACCATGACATTGATTGGATAATAAGAAGAAAAGAAAAAAACAGAGAATTATTATTAAAGAAAGAAGAAAAATGGAAATGGTTACCTGCTTTAGCTGCTGGAGGTTTATTAATTATTTCGGGTTTAATGATGGTTGCTGCATGGATGTACTTAGCTGATTATTCAGAGAATTTAGAAAGTGCATCTAAAAACTTTGGAAACCACCAAGACCCAAAAGTAACAACAGACATTGTATTAAGAGTATTATACAACCAGTCGCAAACAAGTATAAAGGATGTGGATAAACCGCCAACATTAACCGAAAGAATAACAGGGGGATAAAAAAAATAATGGCATCGTTTAAAGTTGAAATACATGAGCCACGTTTAAATAAATGGCTTACACCCACAAGTAAATACTTTAAACAATTGACAAAGGCAGAGGAATACGAAAAAAGATTATTAAGACAAGCAAATGCAAAACTTAAATCCAGAATTAGAAAAGTTGGTAAAAAGAAAAAATGTAATTCAGATATGTTTTTAACTGGGTTTAATATGGTTTTGTTTATTGTTGGTTTTATTAATACTTTTGCAATGTTATTATAAAATGAATAAAAAATTAATATTATTTTTTATATTTATTCTTTTAACTAATTTTAGTTATGCTATTCTTTCTGACGGTACTGTATATTATACATTTGATAATACTCTTAATGATGAAATAGGTACTAATCATTTAACTAATAATGGAGCAACATATACTGCAAGTGGGCATATTAATGGAGCATATACTTATGACGGTTCTAATGATTATATGAGACCAACAACAGATACTGTTTTTGAAGATACAGCTTTTACAATTAATTTATGGGGTGCGTATGATCAACCAGATAATTTTTTTATGGACAATTCATATTATGACGGTAGTACAAATTATTATGGGTATTATTTACAGTTAAGGTCTACTAATACCCTAGAATTTTTATTATATACTGGTTCTACTACAACAAATTTTAGAGCTAGAACAAGTACAACAGTTAGTGCAGGGAGTAGTTATAGAATGTATACTTTTGTATATGACGGTACAACACCTAAGGTTTATATTAATGCTGTTGAAGCTAGTTATGATATACAAACAACAGGAACAATGGGATATAGTACTGGGAATCATCCGTATTCTATTGGTGAGTTTACACGGTCTGCTACTAGGTTTTGGGATGGTGAAATAGATGAATATGGACACTGGGATAGAGCATTAAGTCAAAGTGAAATAACAAGCTTATATAATTCTGGAACTGGGTTGCAATATCCATTTGGAGAAAGTGGTGGGGCCGAAATTGAAATGAATTTAAGTTATCCAGAAAACGGAACACATTATAATGTGTTTACTGGGGTATTAAATTTATCTATTAGTAATGCAAATACGTGTCAAGTTAACCATGAGAATTTTACTTATACTTCTAATACTAGTACAGATTGGTTATTTTCTAATACAACTGCTCTTACAGATGGAAATTATTCTATAAATATTAATTGTTCAAATGAAGATGAAAATTTTAATAACATAACTTTTAATTTTTATATTGATACAGTAAACCCAATAATAACAGTTAATACACCAAGTAATAACTCTGTGTTTGATTATCAAGTTACAGTAGATGTGGATTTTGAAGATACAAATTTATATAGAGCAAATTTAACAATATATAACAGTTCAGATGATATAATAGAAAATAAGTATTTTGGGGATTTAAATATAGATACATATAATATAAGTTTTACTAAAAGTTTAGATCCAGATACATATAGAATGGAAATGTGGGCAACGGATGATCATACAGTTAATTTTTTTAATGAAGAATTAGATTATGTTATTTCAGAAAATGATAAAAATACTATGCTTAATTCAGAAAATGATAAAAATACTATGCTTAAATATAAAATGAAACACGGAGAAATTGAATTTAAATATCCAAATGATGTTAACATTAATACTATAGTTTCAGAAGATAGATGGAGACAAAAGTTTACATATGACAATTTAAATATTGAAGAGATTGAGATTGAGATTGAAGCAGATAATA
>CAZNER010000080.1:0-8676 GCA_964572065.1 uncultured Candidatus Saccharibacteria bacterium | reverse complement strand
TATAATATATGATGACTATGATTCAGATTCTAGTTGTGTGTGGATGGATGAAGGTTCCGGTGTAGTGGATGGTAGTACATCGGATCTAACCTCTGATGGAGAGCAAGAAGAAAATATTTATGAAAAGACTTCACCAAATGCTACGGGTAGTAAGTGGATTCATGATGAAAATTGTATTTTTGAAGAGGGCGCGGTGGACAACTATGCGGAAGCTGAGGCAGCCGGCAGAGTAATACAAACTTACGATTATTTTGAAGGAATACTTAAAACCTATTGGAATAGAGGTATCATAGTTAATATAGATATTAGTTCCTTAAAATATTTGCCTTATGAGGAAGGGGATGTGGAACCTTTTGGCACGGAATTTACACCTGGTCCTGATGAGAATGATATGTGGACTGTATCTTTTGATACAAGTGTTGTTTCAGTGTTACCAACTTCTTGTATTTCTAAAATAATAGTATCAGGTTATTGGGGACTTAGAAAGGGATTTGATGATGCTTATAAAGTAACGAAAACATCAGTTTGTATTCCTCAAATCAGTGTTATTAGTAATGGTAGTACTATAGCTCAGAGAAATGCCATAAATTATGATGAAGAAGTTTATGGAGATATAGGATTAAAACAATATACAGTGGAGATACTACTACAGCCTACAGTGGAAAGAATGTTAGATGGTGAGGAAGTTAAAGTTTCCTTTGATCCTTTTCATGGTCAGCGAGTTATTTTAGAGGATGTTGCGGCTGTTTATTGTGAGTATGTTGACACAGAAGAAGTGATACAAGTATATGAAAGATTATATGTAGCTTCAAAAGGCAGCGAGTTTGGTGATTGGAATATAAATGGTCCGAAAGTAAGTGGAAATTTTGTTTTGCAGGGTGATTTAGATGGATATAATTCTGGAACTTATTATGCTATTTCTCCACAATTAAATTATGTGCCAGCTGACGCATTTGAGACTAGAGATAAAATGCGAGCAGGATATGCTAGCAGACAATATAATGAGCGGGAAAGTCTTAATATAAGTATTAGTAATATAGCAGAAGTGGAAGGTAAACAAGGTGAATACTATACAGATGCTTATAATCGAGATGTGGATGGAGACGTACTTACATATAAAAGCATTATGCCATATGCTTTAGTTCAATTTTTAGAAGAACATAATATAAATTTTAGTATATTAGGTAAGACTTTGACTATAAGATCTAAAAAACCTACTTGGGATGATCATTATTTAAGTAATTTATTAGATGAAGGAGTTGTTTGGAATCCAGGGGGTCATTATTGGCAATGGAGTTCTTTTATTGAAAGTGGTATATGTTGGGAATATGTGTATGGTTCCCCACCTTGGATTTTGAAAAGATATAATCTTCAAACCGCCGAATACATCCATGTGGATACTGGAGAAGGTGTTTTTGCAGATAATATTGTTGTTGCATTATTTGGTAATAGACTTGGTTACAAACTAGAGTGTGCACAGAAACTAGGGTTGTTAGAAGGCATGGATGTGGGTAATCTTACAGGTACTGCTACTGAAACTTTTATTGATCCAGATAATGTGCCTACACCGTAAAGGAGTATAAATTGGATTTTTTAAATTTAAAATGTGATTATTGTAATTCAACATTTATTTATTGTGACCCGTTGGAAACTTTTAATAGTTATATTTCTGATGGTAACAATTTGGTAGATATAAAAAATGTTTTGAATAATATTAATAATGATTATATAGTATGTAGATGCAAATCTTGCAGTGCTTTAATGAAATATACTTTTAAGGAGATGGAAAAAAATATTAGAGAAAATATATATGAAGTGATAGTACGTATGATTTCACACGAACAATTTAGAAACATAAGTTCTGTTGAACACACGGAAAAGATTTTTATATATTGCGGAAAATGTAATGGTTGGGATGGAAAAGGTTCCTGTCCTGTTGAAATATTTGAAAAATGTGATCTGAAAAGGATGCCTTTATAATGGATTATAATTTCATAAATGAAGCTGTAACTGTAAGGCCATCACCTCTTTGTAAGTATGACACAAATGTTGGTTATGCAACAGATTTTAGTGTTAATGGTGACGTGGATGGATGGGATTACTATGATGGTATCCACACATATACTTGCTGGGGTAATTTTCTATTTGGTACTTTATATGGTAGTTATGCTTTAGTTGGTAGAAATACTATATTTCAACCTGTTCCGGCCGAAACGCATTACGTTGTTACAGTAACTATGAAAATTAACCCAATTGAAAGAGTTGGTTCGCAACCACTCCCAACAACTGGTAGATTAATGTGGATCACAGCAAGCGATGGTTCATGGGATACAACAAAGAGCCATGATTTTGATATTAATGCAGATAATTTATGGAACGTATATAATTTAAATTTAGGTGAAGAACAATGGTGGCAAGGCGATATAACTAATCTACGTCTTTATCCTATTTACGAAGACGGTAGAGATGGTGACGAATTTTTTATAAAGAGTATAAAAATTATTTCTGTAGATACTTATGATTGTAAGAACACCGCTTGTGATTACTATCTAAATTATTCCCACCCATGTCCAGGCACAGGAAGTAAAGGTTATTGTAAATCTTCAGCTATAAATGCTGGTACTTATAATATAGAAGAAGATGTTAATGATGAACTTATTATTAATATCAATGATTATGGAAATGAAACAATAAATTTAGATCCAATTCAAAATGCAAATGGATTGGAGATTGCTAAAGTTTTAACGGCAGCAATTTCTAAAATAGGAATAGGTGGATATGCTGAAGTTGAAATAGATTACACAGATGATGGTGAGTTTATAATATATTCTGGAACTTATACTGAAAGCAGCAACGTAGTAATAGTAGATTGTCCTATAGCCAGAACGTTAGGATTCTTTGATGATGCTGGTGTTGATTTATCTACTAGAGTTGCAGGTACTACACCAGCCAGTGGTTTTGCTCCTTCGTCTTCTTTTAGAATCAAGTCTTTTCAGTTATTAACTTTATTTGATGGTGATTCTGAAACTGGTTTTTCATTTAATCCTTATATATATAATATAGAGGCCGGAAGGAAAGATTGGTTAGATGGTGGTATAGGTAGAGCTAGTGCTATAGAAACTTCATCAGATGAATCGGTAAGTCCTATAACTGGTACAGTTAATACTGTAGAAAGAGAATACGATTTATTAGAAAATTCTGGTAAGACTATGATAGATTTTAATCATCCGTTTAATGCTAGTGGAAGAATTAAGAATATAAGTTTAGCTTGTACACTTGATCAAGGATGGGATGATTCATATTCAATACCAGGAGAAAATTTTCAAGGCAGAATTGAAGCCACAAATTGTAAGGTAAAAATATTAAGACCTAAAAAGAATGGTAATCTTGAAGTTGTTCATACATTAGATATTCCGAATAGAAATTATTCGGGAGGTAGATTATATTCTTTCCACCAAGAACACACAGAAATAGAATGTGATATATGGGTAAACAAGGGAGATCTCATAGGTGTTTATAATGCTAATCTTTATAGAGGAAAATCTATATCAGGTGAGGAAGTAGATGCTTTATATTACCATATAAATGGAGAAGTATCCGGTGAATTTGATCCTGGAAAACTATATGGTGACGGTCTTGGAGGTTTGTTGGTTTATGCTAGAAGTGATGAGATTCAGGATAAGCTGGTTATAGATGTGGATTTAGGTTACAGGGTTAATATAGAGGATATAGATATTTATGGTAGTGTGGAATCTAATACTATAGAGTTTAATGTGGCTAGATGTTTAGATATAGATTGGGAAGTAGATTTGTTTGGCGGGCAACATTATACAGAAATAACTAATCTTATTTTAGGACTTGATTATAACCATCCTTTTAGATTTTTACACGATAATATAGCTTATGGAATAGATAAGTTAGATGACGGTGTGAAAATAGTTAATGATGGTATAGCTGCTGATGGATACATTGGTGGTGAGGAAAATATTTATAGTCATTCCACCACTTATGGTCCTCCAGGATATGTTGCAAAGAGTCTTGTTCCAATAAATCCTCGTTATTTCTATGTGAACGGTGATAGTGAATGGTTAGGTGTTTACCAACACATAGGAAGTAATCAATCAAGACCAATTATAGAAGAATTTAATGAAGATCCAATCGCTTTTACTTTAATTTTTCCTTATAATAAAAGCAAACGAATATATAAATCGGCTATATATTTTAAAGAACAAAATAATTTTAGAAATTTTTCTTTATCATATATGACAGATGTGAATGATATTTATGGTAATGCTGAAGATGAGCGTTTTTATTATATACCTGATTATACAGCTGTTACTATGGATAATATAAGAATAGAAAATGAGGGTCCAGGTTATAGTTCTGTTAAAGAATATTTATTTACCAACCCGTCATTAGGTGAGCAGGTTATAGAATATACTGGTGAAACAAGTCCTAATGGTAATCCTATGGGGGTCATATCTAATTATGAAGCTAACTTACAAGCAAGCCAGTTAGATTGGAATATTTTAATACACGAATTTGAACCTATTGATGTTGTAGGATTTAGATTTTATTGCGATTATCATTATTCAACTAAGATTACTGAAATGGAATTATATTGTGAGGTAGATGATGTAGGTTCTAATCTAATTGGCGGAATGTCAATTATATATTCATATTATAACGATTTATGGTGGACCTCTTCCTTAACACAGGAATCTGATTCTAAAGTTAATGCTTTTATAGGAGATACTCCTAGGTATTTTAAAATTGAAATAGAGCCTATAACACAAACAACTTTAAATACAATGAATTTTAACGTTAAAGATGAAGCTGGTTATATAGGACAAAAGGGTTGTGAGTATATTTTACTTCCAGATCATTCTAAATCAGAAGCTACTAATGAAGCCGAGAGGTTGGAAATAAAAAATATTTATGGAGCTGATTTTGATCTATATGTGGATATTGCTAAGGATGAAGAAATTGAAGATAGGTTGATTTATCATTCCACAATGGCGTCAGAGGAAGCTATAACAAATCCAGAAGTAGGACCTGATACCAAATATTATAATGCGGATGACTATCCAATAGTAAACCGCGCTCATAACAACTGTGCTATAAATTGTGATTGTTGGGGTTTAAGAAATTTAATAGATGGTAAAACAGCGTATTATTCAAACGATAATGGTTATACTTGGAATGAATTTGGTACATTAGCTTCAGGTGTAGCTGTGGATTTTTCTAATATAACAGTAAGTAATTTTAGTATCATAAATATTCCTGTCTATTATAGAGACAGATACTGGAAAATAGGTTGGTTGTGTGAAGATCATATAGCTATGAATGTTAGAGAAATGGTGCCATTTTATAATGAAGAAGAGTTAGCTTGTACCTTTTATCACAATAAAGATTTACCATTTGAAGATGGGCCTATGGTTGATACAGCTCCGCATTTAAGAAATGATTCTGTAACCGGAAGTTATTATAAACTTCAAGGTGGAACTAATATAGGATTAGATTTAGGCTCACAAAAGGAATTAGACAGAATAATGTGGTTTCATGACGTTATAGATGATTATGATCAGTACCGTTGTGGTATAGATAAATATACTACATTGAATTTAACCGTTAAAGATTCTAATATTATTGATTATAGCTATGATGAGCATACTTTTGACATTGGAACGGGGATTACAATTGATCATGGTAAATTTGATTTTGATTACAGTGAAGTAACTACAATTAGTGGTTTGTACAGTGATTCCGACACTAATCCAACTAGCAAAACACTATCTAATGAACCTGAGTTGGTAGATGGTGTGTTGTGGGAGGAAACCGCATGGACTGGTTCATTAACTCTTACGACAAACCACTCATTAGGTGTAGATTTAGGATCGCCAAAGGAAGTTACTAGAATCAGATTTTATTTGAATCTCCCAGATAATTATTCAGGTTTAAGTTGGAGATATCATTATACTAATAATTGGTATATTTATAAATCAGACGATAATGTTAATTGGACGTTATGTTATACAATGAAAGAAGACAGTCCGCCGTTGGAAGTTCAGGATAATTCATGGGAGTTTTATTCTGAATTTTTCTTTCCGGTAAATCAAACAGCTAGGTATTTTAAGTTATGGTGTGAGGAGCCTATGTATGTATATGCTACTCAAAGTTGGTATAATATACCTAGTTGTAGTGAAATAAAAATATTTTCTGAGATAACTAATTCATACAAAACTGGTATAAGTTTTCCAGGTGATTATAATAGTTATATTTCAGTTCCAGCCAACAGTGATTTTACTTTTCCTGGAACTAATAACGCAGCATATGGAACTGTATGTAAAAGTTTTACACTAGATTTTTATGTAAAGTTTAATGATTTACCTGTGGTTTCTGGTACTGATTATTGTACATTAGTCAGAAACTGGTCGGACCCTGTAACAACAGTTAAATATGGTGATATTTCATTCCCGCCAGAAAATTGGATGGCTGGTTATATGATGGAGCAAGGCGGTGTTGGCTCGCCAGATGCTAATTATGCTGTTTTTGTAAGAAGCGTTTATGATGTAGCTAGAGTTGATGGTGCTTCTTATTCAGCCACTCATCTTTATAATGGTACGTTGTCAGATTTATTTGATGGTGATGTGCATTATAATTATTGTCAATTTAATGCTTTTCCGTTTTATGTGCAGTGTAATTTACCGACAGCTAAAAAGGTGACCAAATATGGTCTTAAAACATATTCTGGAAGTACAACTAGTCGTAATTTGAAAAGCTGGACTCTTCAAGGATATATTACTGCAAGCGGTACTTGGATTGATTTGCATAGTGTAAGTAATTTTGGTGCATGGACGGAGGATCAAGTTAATTATTGGGAGTTTACCAATCCTTATAACGCATGTACACAATATAGATTGAATGCTACTGCAAATTGGGGTGATAGTTATACATGGCTTTATGAAATTGAATTGTATGATGATTATGAAGGAATAGATCCAACACTTTATCAACTAGAGTTTTGGGCTCAATCTTATAATCCTTCTGGATTTTATGGCGGTACTCAGCATGAATGGGCTAGAAGTGTGCATCCAGTAATTCCAGGTGGTATCTACCATGTTTGTATAAGACGCGATGTACTAGGTGATCCTTATTATATAAGATCATATATCAACGGTGAGCGTTGTTACAATCCTAGTAGTGCTATTAGTACGAGGCCTATGGGTATGAATTCACATTGTGAAGATTTAATAATTGGGGAGGGATTAAATGGTATTATATCTGAATTTAGAATTACAAAAGATTTAGATAGGTTGGATTATGAACCTAATAGATGGCATGTAAATGAACGTTTTTATACAATGTCTATTTATTCTAGTGTTGATAATATTTTGTATGGTAAATATTGTGATATAGATTTATATAAAGAAAATTCTTATAGTATATATGATTCAGATAGTGTATTTAGTTCTAATTATTATTGCCAATTGGCAATAGATTTGGAAAACAGATATGATATAGAGTTTATCAGAAGTTATGGTGATTCTGATACACAACCGTTTTCTATATGGGATGAAAACAGCACCGATATTTATTATTCAAATGATGAAGTTAGTGATGTGTCAGAAGTTACGTGGGCAACAAGGGATTCTTATACAAACATTAAAACATTATATTCTAGTGAAGTTTATGGAGCTAATTCAACACAACCTGGTTATGTAACAGTTGCAAAATCATTTACTGCTGTTGATTGTGCCGGTTTAACTAAAGAAAATGGTATATTTTCAATTGATATGAGATTATCTGCAGCTGATTATATTGATACTAGTGTGATAGGACAGATAGAAATAACCAGTGCCGGAACATATAATTCAGAAGAATGGCATTATACACTTTATAATACTGATTTAAGCAGATTAACTACTAGTTACCAAACTTTTTATTTTTTAATGAGAGATTTTATAACAACTGGTGGTGAACTTGATGTAGGCCAGATAAATTATATTAGAGTTTATGTGTATAGTGGTCATACGCAATACACTTTGTATTTGTATTGGAAAAATGCAAAAGTTATATGGCCAATAACGGATGCTTTAGACGTGACTAATGATGTTAGGTGGCTTCGTTTCGATCTTTTAAGTGGAGATGGTACCTCAAGAGTTATTAGAAAATTAGGAATATATCCTGATATTTCTACACAAATTTCTCCAGCCGGCGGGCATTATAATCATGAATGGGATTATTTAGGAAAGTCTATTACGTCTTATGAAAGCTCCACCAATCTTGCTTTGGAAGCAACTGTCAGTGGATCAAGTTACTTTGGAATGATGACCTATGATAATCTTGTTAATGGTGAAATATCTTCGAGCAATTTAGATTTGGATGATCAAGCTACACTTTATGAAGCTTGGGGGTCTGATGGAGATAGTAATCCTTGGGTTAGTATAGATCTCGGAGCAGTTTACAGTATTTATAGAGTTAAAATATATCATGGTTATGATGATACAGATGATAATTATATGGTTACCGACTATACAGTACAAACATCTACAAACGGTCTATCTTTTAGTACTATATTTACAATAAGTGATAATAGTGAGTTTGTAAGAACACATGACTTAGCAGACCCAGTTCAAGCAAGATTTGTTAAAGTGAATATAACAGGATATGATT
>CAZNER010000079.1:0-9023 GCA_964572065.1 uncultured Candidatus Saccharibacteria bacterium | reverse complement strand
GGAGATTTGACTGTTGGTAGATCAGAGGTAGCTGCTGTATCTAATTCTTAATACCTTCTATTATATATATTGTCATTTTTGAGGTATGTGTGGACAAAAAAATTAAAAAAATTTGCGCGGGGTGGAAAAATATTTAGATTTTCTGCCCTTTTTTTATTTTTGCTCTTGACAAATGAAAATTAATGCTTATGTTATATATGGGAAAGGAGTATTATATATGGGAATGATAAAATTTGGTGATAAATGGAGAAACTGTCCAGAAAGATATGTGTGTACAGCCAAAGATCCAAGAAAAATACCTCTTAATCAATGTCGATCTCTTGGAGATTTAATGGCAACTCTAGAAAGATGTAAAGAATTGGATAGAATAGATAAGAAAAAGAAGAAAAAGATTTAAAAGGAGTTCAGAATTATGGTAATACTTATTTTTATTTATATTTTGGGTATAGTACTAACATCTTTATTGATTAGATATTTAAATGACAAAGATTTGAACGATTTCTTTGAAAACAACGAAAGTTCCTTAAATGGAGCCTTAATGTTTTGGCCAGTGTTTTTAATATTCTATGGTTTTTTAACATGTAGAAGGTTAACAAAAATAAAATAATAGGAGAGTATTATGTGTGGAGGAGTATGTGGACCAAGTGTTGAAGATGAAACATACAGCAGACCTGTAAGAAGGAGTTGTAATAACAGTTTAAAATATGGAGTTAAAAGAACCTGTAAAAAGTGCGGTCAAATTCATCCTAACAATACAAGATGTCCTAAGTGCGGATATAAGATATATGTATATCCAGGATACAAGGAGAATTAAAATGGAATTTAGAGTTTTAAAAAAGAATAACCATTATTTTCCGCAGAGAAGGAAAAAGTGGCAGATAAGGTGGCGGTACTACTCAGGCCACCCTTATTTAATCAGGCGATTAGCTATGAATTCTAAAGATGCCTGGAAAATAATAGCAGAGCATGAACATACATCAGAAGATGAATGGGATGATGTATGGAAGCCGACGCTTATTGGATTGGGTATAGCCGGTATTATAGGTATAGTACTATTAATAATGAGGATGCAGGGATTGATATGAGAAGAACAGCACTAATAGTATATTGTATTATGATAACGGTTACTATTGTTAGTACTATTATACTAATGACGTTTTTTCAAGGATATTGATTATGACACCAAGTTCAAATGCATTTTTAGATCCATTTAAAGGTAAAAAACTTTTATATAAAAAATGGGAAGAAGATTCAGATGGAAAAGAATTTCTAAAAGGTTTCGTATGGGCCTTTTTGATTATTATAATGATACATGTAGGATTGGCTTATATACTATTATGGTAAAGAAAATTATATTAAATATTTTAAAGTTTATATACTATGCTGCTTTTACTATAACATCATTTTTATTATATGTGATAATATGTTGTATAGTAATAGATCTAGGATTGAAACTAATGAGTTTTATTTTATAGGAGATGTATTATGGATATTAAAAATGAAACAATAAACAACGCCACTGTAATTTTAGAAGAATGTCTTTATAATGGCGCTATAGGTCCTGAAAATTTATATGCATGGTTTATAGGCGAGAAAGAATTTATTGAAGGGACCCTACAAGATTTAATGTTCTATGTAAAGCCTAGAAAGGGCCCTTTTGGAGGACCCACCCCATATTAAAAAATATAAAGGAAAAGGAAAATGCTTAAAAAATTAGAGAAAAAGATGAGGAAACTGGAAAAAAAGTATGATGAGCAGGAAGGAAAACCTATTTTACAGAAAAGAACTATGAAGTGTGCTGAATCCACTCAGAGAAAAATTGATGCGATTATGTCGATGTACGAGATACCGGAGGAAGAAGAAGATGATTAAGTTTGTGGATAAGATACTATTTGGATTACTGATAGGATTTAGCATTGGCGTGACAATAGCTATACCTTATATCGTGATAACGAAATACTTAGCCAGCAGATATATTCCATTAATTATTCTTGCTGCCGGCGCGGGATGGGTAGCCTACGCTTGGACAATGTTCCCTTTAATAAAAGAATTCTACATGGAGATAAAAGAATAAAATGAAAGTAATAAGACTATTCATATCATTACTGCATATAGCAGTGGCATTAACATTCGTGGGTATTGCTATGCTTTACCATTGGTGCTCTTCCAAATGGTTTAGGTTCAGAATATTCCTGTTGAGGAGGTTCAATATTGCCTTATAGGTTTCTTATATTAATATTGCTATGGGTTATTATACTGTTACTACAGTAGGGTTGATTTGTTTTGCCCTACGCGAGTCAAGTTAAAAAAATTTTGAAAAACAAATAAAATAAAAAAGCAAAACAAATATAGGAGGAAAACGATGGGGGAAAATTTCTTAACTGAAGAGGAACTGTCGATGTGTCTGTACTGTATAAGTTGGTTTGAAGCTGATGAAAATAAATTCATGGAAGGAATGCAAACATTTTTTGATGTTATTCACGCGAGGGTAGAAGAAGAACTACCCCATCTTTCGGAATTAGAAGTAGATGAGGAAGTTTTAGACATTATGAATTTAGGATTTAATTTGCTTGATCCTGATTTCGATTGGGATATAATTGGATATTTTGAAACCATGGAGGATTACTATAAAGCGTCTACAGATTATAGGAGAAAATAATATGACCGACAGAAAAACTTTTTTATCAGAAATGGATGAAAGACTGTTTGACTTAAAAAAAGAAGTATTAAAACGTAATAGGGATATTGAAGAGGTTAATACTTTAATTTGGAATATAGATGGAATGAGGAAATTGGTTGGTGATCAGATGCTTAAACACATTAAGACTAAACCAGACACCCCGTGGCATGATATATACGAAAGAACAGAGGAGATATGGACATACTGTAATCAATGTGGTTGGTATGGGTACATTAATAAGCCTGATAGAGATGAACCGTGTTCTGAGTGTAAAGCGTACGATTTAAGTCAAAGCTACGTTATTGTAAAGATACACTGTCAGGAATGTGGTGACATTCATTACGCTTGTCAAGGAAAATTAAAATGCGTGGAATGTGAAAGTAAGAATGTGGTTGTTGTTAGAAAAATGGAAGTTGAGCGGACTGTTTATGGTAAATTTGAATTTGATAAAAAAATAAAAGATTTCGGATTTAAACCTTGGCCGAAAGATGAGGAAGGTAACCTGATATGCTAAATGAATTGGAAAATGTTGATTGTATTGATATAGGACTTCTTATAAATGAGATTGCAAAAAGAGGAGACATTAATAATATTACAGATGAAACAATAATGGAAATTATAGAAAAGCATGTGGCTTATCAAAAAACACTGAAAAGAATGTTCAAGCCGCATTAATTAAGTAACCACTATAAATATAGAGGGAGTAAAAAATGGAAGATACAGAAGCCATATTACCAGATAGTTATTACACACAAGTTTCAATAATATTATATTTTTGGTCCGAATATGATTGTGATCCTCTCGTAGTAGGAGAAGCAATGGAGGAATTATTTAACAATGCTGTATTTATCATTAAACTCATGCCTATTATAGAACAGTATGTTCAGCTGCCTGAGGATAAAGTGAATACGGCTTTTTTAATGTCCATGATAGAGCGATCTGATTTTGTAAGTGTAATAGAAAAATTTGAATTGCCTGATATAGAGAACGAAACATACTGGATCAAAGGAGATCAAATATATGAAAATCAGGACAAGATAATTTATTATATAAAAAATTATTTTTCAAAAAGTAGCAATATAGAAAACTTCAGCCATAATCTAACTAGAATATTGGCTGATGAATAAGGAGAAGTATATGGATAAGGATATGACAGATCATTTACTTGAATGGATAATGGTAATTATAGTAATACCATGGATGGGTTTTCAAACAGCGTTATATGTACTTCTTTTACCAATTATTGCTGTAGCGAAGTTACATGTACCGAACACAACTTTAAAAGAGTTTTGGTGGTTAAATTATATATAGAAAGGGGGATAGATAATTTTTTGGGTACCGTAGTTAAAAAAAGAAGGAAGAAAATGAGAAAACACAAACACCGAAAAATGTTAAAGAAGACTAGATATATACGAAGAAAAGAGAAAAAATAATACAGAAAAGGAGAATAATGGCCGGAAACAAAGTTTATATTAAAGTCGATGATAAGCTAAAAACATTAAAAAGAGTGGAGAACGGTGATTGGTTAAATCCGAATGGTAAAAACAAAAGAAAGAGATTATCAAGAAAAAAAAGGAAAGTAAAATGATAGGCGATCTTTTTAAATTTGGGTTTGTAGAATTAAGTTCAGGAAGAAGTAGTCATTTTAAAATAGACTGCGATGCTTTAACAATCGGTGATATAAACACACTGGCCAAATTGATAGCCAGGGGGTTTAGGTTTTCTGAAGTAGTAGGCATTCCGACTGGAGGTGATAGGTTAGCTCACGCTCTGCAGAAGTGGACTAAAGAATATGGTCCTTTGTTAATCGTAGATGACGTATTAACAACAGGAGCTTCTATGGAGAAAGAGAAAGCTAAATATCCATATTTACATGTTGTGGGTGTAGTTATATTTGCTAGAGGTCCGTGTCCTTCATGGGTATACCCCATATTTAACATGCGTGGTTGGGTAGATCATTTTGAAAAAGACATTGCTTAAGAAATAAGGAGGGCCTAGTTATGCCATATATTGAACAAAGTTGCAGACGTAAGTTTGATGCTGCTTTAACACACGCAGCTGCTAATATTTATGAAAAGGAGGAACTCACTTATTGTATTTATAAATTATGCGTAGAAGCCTTGAAAGGAATGGATAATAACATAGCTAATTTAACAACTATAAGATCAGCGTTATTAGATGCTGCTGATGAGTGGTTTTATGAAAAAATATTAAACCATAAGAAGAAAGAAAGGAAATTGAATGGAGATATAATATGACCTGTTCTAAATGTGGTAACAAAATGGTAATGTTCGGAGTTACTGAGAGCGGTTATTATAAATATTATTGTGAAAAATGTCATAATATAAAAATAAGCCATACTAAGAAAAAATCACATTAAACTAACTACTACAAACATAACACAGAATGAGATGATGCAGTATGGTTTATATAATATATATACCCAATTTACTTGTCACTCATTGCACCACTACAAAATAAAATACTGTGTTTATGAAGTAGAAGGTAAATTGGGTTTAACTTTTCAGAATACCCTTAAAATAAATCATAGGAGAATGGTGATGGAAGCAGTAAAAAGAATTGTATATAAACCTCGTTTAGAGAATAGAACAGAAGATGGAGGATTTGGTCCTACCAAATGTTCTAAATGTAAAACCAAAGTCACTTGTTATTTAGAAATTTATATGAATGATAAATTAATTATGGTTCTTTGTAAAGGGTGTTTGTACGAAGGTATAGAAATGATTAACAAGGCCATGCTTGAAAGTTATGTAGTATAAAATTTGAAAGGGCTTTTAAAAATTTTAAAAATGATGACAACAATTGAAGCAGAAGTGATAGATCCGGAAATACTTCTTAAAAGCCTAATAAAGAGTGTTGCTAATTTTTATGAAAAATATTATCTAGGACAATATGTTGGTAAAAGAAATTACCATATAAGGAAAGTTATAGAAAATTATGATAAGGAGAGATTTTCCCACGCTGAAAATCTTTATGAAGAACGTTTGAAATTCCTTGAAGAAATGCAAAACATAGTAGATAACGAGTATGTTGGAGCCTTTTAAATATAAGGAGAGGAGTATGGATCAAGATAAAATTATATATGATGTAGAATTTGAATTAGTCTGCGGTGTTACAGGGAGAGCTGTAGTAATAGCTGATTCAGTTAAAGAAGTTAAAAAATTACTCAACAATACTTTATTAGAACAAGGACATGTTGTAGATGGTAATGATAGATATGATATTATTGCATTAGATTTTAAAGACGAGTCTAAGGCGATCATAATAGGGGTAGAACAAAATGCCGGATGAAAGTATGTTAAAATATAGCAATGAGATATTAATAAAAGACGTCGTTGCTCTTATATTTAAAACACACATAAAGGCTTATCAAATAGAAGATTTTGACGCTGATGATATAGATTATTTAGTTAAAAAATTTTCTAATATATACAAAGACTACATAATAGATTGTTTTAAAGAATTAGACATACAAACTATTAGAGTAGAGGGGAAAAGTTATGTCCCGATAGATGAAATAATGATTAAAGTATCAAATGTATTAGCATCTAAATTAGCTATTGAAATAATTTTATTGGAATTGAAATCCAAAATGGAATAAACTAACCGGTTTATAAATATAGAGAGTCTTGTAAAGGATAATTAAATTGAAAAATTACGGTATCTATACAATAGATGGCGAAAAATTATCTGATTCTGAAGAGATTCTTCAAGGTCTATGGGGAGGAGTAACTAAATCTGTATTGGATAGAATTGTAAATAATATGTTTGGTATTTTATTACATAGAATTTACATTAATGGTAAAATACATTGGATAGTCAGAGAATCCAAAAAATGGAATATAAAAGAAGCCAAAAACTGGGTTCCTGATTATTTAATAAAAAATCCAAATGGAGATAGAAGACGAAAATGTGGTTAGGAAAAAACGACAGTAGTGATATAATTCATATGGAAAAGAAAAGCAAGGAATTGGCCAGGCAGCTAGAAAGGTTAAATAATGTTAGAAGGAAATTAAAGAGGAAAGAAAAGGGGTAAATTTAAAATGAGCGACTTAGAGCTGTTAGATGAGCAGATTAATCTGTTCATAGCACAGATGTATCTGGTGGATGAAAAATGTCATTTAAATCACGGACCTGGTGTTGAACCTCCACTAGCAAATAATTATTTATGTCAATATATAGGTTATACAGGGCACGTTGACGGTTTGCTCAGAATACCAATTTGTGTTGAATGTGCTGCGGCATTGTATGATGAAGAATGGCTTCTATTTTACTGTTTGAATTGTAACAGTTCCCAGTGGTTATTGAAGAGTAAGGCTAAAAAATTATATCCGCCGTGGGAACATGTTAAATTCTTTGTCGAATGTCCTAATTGTTTTGAAAAAGAAATAAGAAAAGAAAAATAAATTTTTATTTAATCATAGTCAATAACTGCCTACTTTTGTAGGCTAGAATGTATAGGAAAGTTTAAAAAATTTAAAGGGGAGGAGTGTTATGACTGACTATGATAAAGTATTGGAATCTAAAAAATCCCACATACTCAATGGGATAGATGAACTGTTAGAAAAGGGCAGTGATCACAAAGAAACATTAGAGTTAATGAAAGAGTTATTAAAAAAGGCCAGGGTTAGGAGATCTATTGAAGAGTATATAAATGAACAATTGGAGGGATCTTAAACCATGCCTTATAAAATTTCAGGTTATAAATCACACACAGCTAGAGTTGTGGTTTTAAAAGAATCTGATTGGTCTGTAGAGTCAAATACGGTCGTATCAGGTTCGGGAGATTACGAGATTGAGAATCTCGTATCTGGAACCAAAAGTGTTTTCGGCAGAAGATCAGATGGGTGGGTAGAAGGGTATGGAAGTATAGATGCTGTTTCATACGTACCCAGTCCCGGTGATAAAGGAGTTTTTGCGGGCGGTGATGATGGTAGTATGTTTAATAGTATAGACTGTATCACAATCTCTACAACTGGTAATGCTACCAACTTTGGAGATTTAACAAGTGGTAGATCACAGTTAGCAGGTACTTCCAACGCGGCAAGCGATAGAGGCGTATTTTTTGGAGGATATAACCCTGCTCAAGTAAATATTATCGATTATATAACAATTTCATCAGCTGGAGACGCCACAGATTTTGGAGATTTATTAAATACCATGCGTATGCATGCTGCTTGTTGTAATGGCACAAATGATAGAGGTTTATCAGGAGGCTCTTATTCAGATGATGTTACTGTTCAATATATAACAATTTCATCGCCAAGCAATGCCACTGATTTTGGTGATTTAAGTCAAGCCAGAGATTCTTTAAACGCGACCGATAACAGAACTAATAATAGAGGTATTTATGCTGGCGGAATGAATATTTTCGATGTTATAGATTATTTGACAATATCATCAACAGGAAATGCTTCTGATTTTGGAGATTTAACCGTTGCAAAAGCGTGGGCTGGAATGTGTTCCAATGCAACGAATAACAGAGGTATTTATGCTGGAGGACAGACATCAGGAGCTACCGCTCAAAATGTTATCGAGTATGTAACAATTTCATCTGCTGGGGATGCTACTGATTTTGGTGATTTGACTACAGCCCGCCGCTATGGTGTTCCAGGTCTTTCTAACGGAACTAATGATAGAGGTTGTTTTGGTGGTGGTTATTCACCTAGTAATATTATCGATTATATTACAATTTCATCAACTGGTGATGCCACAGACTTTGGTGATTTGCTTGAGAATAGATATGCTCATACCGCGACCTCTAATGCTTAAAAGATTTAAGGAGGTGTTAAATATGGCTCGAAGGAGAAGGTGGACACACACAGAAAAGAAAAAATTAGCGGAAAACTATGAAACATCAACAATAAAAGAATTGTTGGATCTGCTTCCAGGAAGAAATGCTGATATGATAAATGCTCAAATCAAACGACTTAAGGCAGCGAAAAAAATTGAAGGTGGAAAAACAGAAGAAGCTATACAGCGAGCATATAATCAAAGAGAAATGTAATGATTATACTTAAAACGAAAGAACAAATAAATAAATTAAAAGATGCTGGTTATATAACAGCAGATGTTTTAGATGAATTAAAGTCCAGAATAAAACCTGGAGTTACAACTAAATATTTAAATGACTTAGCTGAAGAAATAACTTATCAACATAAAGCAATTCCAGGATTTTTAGGATATCAAGGATTTCCATTTACCATATGTGCTTCTGTTAACGATGAAGTGGTACATGGATTTCCAAATGAAACACCCTTAGAAGAGGGTGATATAATAAAGGTTGATTACGGTGCTTTATATGATGGTTGGTATGGTGATT
>CAZNER010000078.1:8824-9057 GCA_964572065.1 uncultured Candidatus Saccharibacteria bacterium | reverse complement strand
AAAAGAAGGATATTTTGGTATAGATATTGCAGAAACTAAAAGTACAGATTTTGTATCCCAAGTGAGATTTCTTTTTGATGGTACAAACATTCTTGGCATACCTTCTAAAATAAAAATTATTAGTTGGGTAGACGGACATACTGGAACAGTTAGATTAAGAGATGTAACAAATAATTTAACTATAGTTGAAAAAACTCTAACAAATACATCTCCTGAAATAATTGTAGATGATA
>CAZNER010000078.1:0-8814 GCA_964572065.1 uncultured Candidatus Saccharibacteria bacterium | reverse complement strand
TAATCCTGAAAACTTTCCCACTGAAGAAGCTATTTTTGAATTATGGTGTAAAATTTCTCATAAAGCAAGTTATATATATTGTTCAGGATTGAAGATATGTTTTGATTAAGAGGTAGTAAAAATGATAATTAATAAATATAGAATTTATTGTAATGATTGTGCTGACTATATATATACATGGGGAGAAACAACTCCTACAACATGCCCTATAAATACTTCCCATGACATTGATGTAGAAAGTATAACAATTATAGATCATGCAGGTGATGAAGGGACTTTTGATGAAGAAGGATTTTTAAAAGTAAATCCAAAACTTCTCAAAGGCAGACTATACCCTCAATTTTCTTACTTTAAAACAGGGGTATCAGATAGTTTACGAGTTGGAAGTATTGTCAGTGATTTTTGGAATTTGGATGTTTCTGAATCAGGAATTACTAAAGTATCTTTCATGCCTACTTTTAGTTATGATATTCTCGGTGGTGGATTTACGTTAATAGGAAGTAAACCAACTAATGTAACTTATATGGAATTTATTTTAGCTCCACAAATTCCAGTAGAATATGGAGGGAATGTATATTTTGTACCTTACAAAGAAGTTATAAAAGATAATGAACATTACTATACACAAGCTCAATTTTCAAAATATATTCAGTATAATAGTCAAGTGCCTACTGCAAATGAATGTAGATTAGTTGTAAATCATCATGCAGATGAGCAAATTGAATTTGAATTTGAACTACATATTTATAGAAATGGAGATTAATTTGTATGTCTAAGAGAATTGTAGCATATTTTTCTGAAAGCGGTGTACCAAAGACAGGGTTAAGTCCTGTCATAACCATACTTGATTTAGAAACAGACACCGTTGTAGTAGATGCACAAGCTATGACAGAAAAAAGCTTAGATGGATTTTACGAATATATTTTTACAACTTATGATGTAACTAAGGAATATGCAATTATGTGTGATGGAATTAGCTCATCTCTCGATAGTAGATATCAACCAGCTATAAATGATTTTGTTTCTCTTGAAGAAATTGTTAATGCTATAGATGGATATCAACTTGATTTTTAAGAGGATAATTAAATGGCAGGAAAACCAAAAAACCAAGAAATAGGTGAAAGAGGAAGTGATATAATTATAGATGTTACTTTCAGAAAAACAGTAGGAGGTGATCTTATTGACCCTGATTTACTTCCTACATTTGAAATACTTGACCCTCATGATACCATTATGAGTACAGGCACAGGAACTAAAATTTCTCTTGGAGTTTATCATGCTACTTATACTATTCCTTCAGATGCAGAGATAAGCGAGTCGTGGTATATTGTATGGTCTGCTACAATTAATGGAACATTAGTTCAAGGCATAGAATATTTTAGAGTAGTAGATGTTGGTGCTATTCCCTCAGATCATGATGTTATAATTAGTGATGCTTGGATGTATCAAATTAAAAAAGTTTTAGCATATCCAAAAGTTTTAAATATTATTCTCAATGATTTAGAAATAAGAACTCTATGTTTATATCCTGCAATGAGAGAATATTTTACTAAATTTCCAATTAAAAATGCACAACAATATTCTATAGACGGAGAATTAGAATTAAGTTTTCCTGATATTTATACATTTGGTATTACTTATTGTAGTGTTGTTGGTAAAGGAGAAACATTAGGAGCATCGTCTTCTTTTTGGGATATAGTTAGATTTCAACAATATGGATTAGGAAATGGATTAGGAGCTAGAGGACGTGGTAGTTATGGAACTCCATATAATTTTAATCAAATGAGACAAAATCTTCATATGCAAAGACAGACTCAAAAAAGTATAGAGAATTTAGCTACTTTTAAATATAGAATAGATTTACCGGATAAAAAACTTATAGCTTATTCATCTGCAAGAGGAGAAATCGTGGTTTATTGGGCTAAGTGGTCAGATACTTTTGATGATATAAAATATGAAAGACAATTTGATGTTATAAAATTAGCACAAGCAAATCTTTTATATCATTTAGCTGATACAGGTGATATTATAGAGGACACTGGTGCAGAGCAAAGTTTAAACACTGATGCTTTGAAATCTAGAGCCGAAGAATTACAAAACGAAGTCAGAGAAAAATGGTTAGAATTCCCTGATATCTTAGTATTAAGAGGTGCATAAAAATGAAAAAATATAAAAGTAAAATAAATGAAAGTGATGAAAGATGGAATAACTTAGAGAATTTTTGGAATAAACTTTCTCATAAAATTAAATGGAAATTAAATAAAGGCACAACTGGAAGTATAGCAGGATGGATGTTAGAATCTGAAGGTTTTGATATGGGTGAATATTATGTTGAAATTTATTTTAATGTAGATTCTAAAACTTATACAGATCAAATAATTATAATGAAATATTATGATAATGAAAGACTTGATAACGAATTTAGTGAAACGTGGAAATTTCCATTTTCAGACAGACAGTTATCTAATTGGATGAAAATATGGAGTGATGTTTATACTAAGTTAAGAACAGAAAAATTGTTATAAAAGAATATTAGTTTCATCTTTTCTTTTTAAAGATACTAATAATAAAGAAGAAATTTAATATTTATATATTGTGAGGTAAATATAATGGCTGTTACAGGAAGCTATAGAACAAGTTTTACTGAAAGAGACCTCTCTGGATTTGTTTTACCTACTACTCAAGAAAATGGAGCTATGGTTATTATATCATCTAAAGGTAGAGGAGATAAACCTATTAAATGTACATCTGAAAACGATGTTATTAAATATTTTGGTTATCCAAATTCTACTTATTGGAATATTTTTGAAGCAATAGCATATGCCCGACAAGCACCCTTATGGTGTATTTCGGCAATTGGAGATAATGCTCTCTTTGGTGGTGTTGATGTTAAAGAAGCCTCTGTTGTAGGATTTGGTACAGGTCGGGTACATCCTGACAATTTTAATTATACATTAGTTAATACATTAGGAAGTTATATAATTGGTACAGGTGACGGTAAAACTGCTCAATTTGCAGGAACTATACCTGATACACCATTAGATGAAGGTACTCTTAAAATTAAAATTGGTACATCTTATATAAATGTTGAAGATTCTGATGGAGATATTTCAGGTGATGACATTGATAGTGGTGGAACTAATACTATTGTTTATGCATCAGGAGCAATTGATTTTACTCTTGATGGAACACTTGGTACTCAGGAAGATACTGATATTCAATGTGAAGCAGATTCAAGTGGTTCACTTAATAATAAATATTGGTGGTTATTTACAAGTACAACATCTTACTATATATGGTATAATGTAAATTCTGCTGGTTCTGACCCTGACCCAACACCACCTACAGGTGCTCCAACTACTACTGTTGGTATTGAAGTAGCAATAGTAACAGATGCAACAGCGGATGCTGTAGCAGGTGCAACACAATCTGAAATAGATAGTGAAGATGATTTTAGTGCTACTGTTACAACTGATACTGTAACTGTTATTCATAGTGGTGCAGAAGCAGTAAGAGATGCAGAAGATGGTAATACAGGATGGACTGACCCTATATCAGTAGATGTTCAGGGTGTTGACCCTGATGGTGCAATACCAAAAGTTGGTGAAAACGTAACACTTGAATATGTTTATAATGAAGATATATCAACAACTGTTTCCCATAGTTTATTTGCAAGTTCACCGTATGATGATGATTTAGCTGTAGAAATAGAATATCTTACAGGTAAACAATTTAAATTAACATTATATCGAGTTCCTTCTGCTGGAACTACTGAGTTTATAAATGAATATGAATACTCTCTTGTTAATGAACAAAATAATTTTGGTAAATCTTTATATATTCATGATGTATTTAAAAATAATCCATATATAATTCCTATAATAAATAATGATTATGTTTGGAGTGACCCTACATTCAGTCCATCTATTGTTAATTTAACAGGCGGGTCAAGAGGAGATACACCTCAAACATCTCATTTTAATACAGCATGGGATTACTTTAAGAAACCGAATAGATATCCTGTTAAAAATTTTATGGATGTTAATGGTAATTCAGCAACTAAATTAAAAGATTTAAGAGATAACTATCAATACTATTCACATTGTATTACTTGTGTTCCTCTTGGAAACGATTCAGCAAGTGCTGTTACAGTAAGACAAGGATTAGGTATTGATGATGATCACCTTTCTCTTTACACTAACTGGTCTCAAATAGAAGACCCTTATAATAATTCTTTCGCTTGGATTTCACAAATGGGTTCTGTTGGAACTAAATATGCCATGATGGAAGATGTGTATGATGCATTAAGTCCTGCAGGAGATGACGAAGACGGTCATGGTGGTATTTTACAAATATGGAAAGTTGTAGAGATGGAAGAAGATTATGACGATACTGCATTACAAGAGCTTGATGATGCTCAAATAAATCCTATTATTAAAGATGATGCTGGTATAGTTAAAATATATGGTGATAAAACTCTTAAAATATCATTAAGTGATACTTCTTATGTTGGTACAAGAAGATTATACAATTTAATTATTGAAAAAATAATTAAAAATATATTAAGACGACAAGAGTTTAAGAATAATGATGATTTTCATAGACTTAAAGCAAGATCAATGGCTGATGATTATATGAGACCAATCGCAAGTCGTCAATTTTTAAGAGATTATTATGTACAATGCGATACTAACAATAACGATGATACGGTTCTTGAACAAAGAAAATTTATTCTCGATGTTTATGTTAAAGTTACTCCTAACAGTCAATTTGTACAACTAAGATTTACTCGATTAAGTCAAACACAAATTTTAGCAGAGTTTATAGCATAATAAGGGGGAAATTATAAATGGCAATTGAAACTGAACTTCTCACTTTAGGAAATGATCAATTATCACATATGCATGAAATTATATTTCCATCTGGTATTCCAGGTGGCGATCAAGCTGAGGAAATTTCATTAAGAGCAGATTCTTCTTTTGAACCACCTGAAGAAAGTGTATCTACTTACGAATTTTCAAGATTTGGAAAAAAAGTTGTTAAAACTTCTACATTTGAAGAAACTGCAAAAGAACTCACATTTGAAGTTAGATTAGATCAGCAATGGAAAGTTTATGATGATTTAAAAAATTGGTATGATAATGTTAGACGTGCTAAAACTACAATTCAAATGGCAGATTTAAGAACAAAATTAATGTTACGAGCATTAGATAGTGATAAAGCTATAGTAAAAACTCTTATCTATACTGATACTGTTCTTAAAGGTTTAAATGTTAGTAGTTTTGATGTAAACACAGGAGAACCAATTAAATTAACTTTAAACTTTATATATGGTGACATAGAAGAAGAATAAAAAAGGATATAATACATAATGGCTGTTGAAGCTGAATTATTAACTCTCGGTAATGACCAGTTGGTTCACATGTTCCAACTGGTTTTTCCATCTGGAATACCTGAATCAGACAAAGAGGACAGAATAGCTTTAAGAATAGATCAGGCTGTTGAACCTCCTTTTGAATCTTTTAATATATGGGAATTTTGGCACAAAGGTATTAAAATAAGAAAGCCTGGAAGACAAGAACAAACAGATAAAACTTTAAATCTTACTATTCGATTAGATGATAAATGGGAAGTTTTCAAAGATTTAAAACAATGGCAAGAAATGAATTTTAATACAAGCAATGCTACTGCTTTACCATCTGCATTACTTAGAAACAAAATTGCTATTGAATGTTATGATGTAAATTTTAAAAATGTTTATTCAATAATATATAGTGGTTGTTATTTGACAGGATTAAAAATAGGAACATTTGACCCTGCAAGTGGCGAACCATTAAGACTTATTTTAACTATAATATATAATGATGTGGAATATTAAATGGGATTTCTTGCAGGATTAAAATCTGTAACTGACGGTTTAGGTGTTATTAATCAAGGAACTCGTTTAGCTATGGAGTTATTAGACCCACAAGCTAAATCTCAATTTGAAATGCTACTTTATCCTCAATCTTTTTCATTAGAACCTTCTGCTATAGCTCATGCATCATTAGATACAATTATAACAAAATTATATGTTCAAACCATGTCTCTTTCCTTTATGGGATTTGAATATGAAAGGATGAATGAAGAACAATACCTAAAAGGAATAACTTATCCTGATGAAGTATCTTTTACATTTATTGAAACAGAATTAGGAATAGTAAGAAATTATATAGATAAATGGATAGAAAGTATTATAACCCCAGATGCTTCAAGTCTTGCAGGTGGGGGTTATAAATTTCAAAAAAATTTAAAAGCGTCTAAGAAAAATGGCTTAATTATATTACAAATGGCTAATCAAATTCCTTCAAACGGATGGATAGAAATTACAGGATTACGATTTAAAAGTATGGGTGATCTTACTATCGGTCACGGAGAAGGTGATTATATGACAATTGATTGCACTATGGCTGTTGATAATATTAAGTGGCTTACCCTTATTTAACCCCTTTTAAGAAAAACGAACATTTAAATATTTTACTAATAATAAAACAGGATGCAACTGTTAAAGGAGATATTTATATGACTAAAGAAAAAGAAGTAAAATCTGAGATACATAGTTTTGATGAAGAAAATGTTCAATCTGAAGAAGAAGATATTATTGTAAATCCAGATGATATTGAAAAAGAGAAAGAAAAACATCAAAAAGAAATAAAGGAAACTCATTTTGACATACCTGATGATATGAAATATTATAATCGAGGTAATACTGTAGCCATTAATTATGAAACAATGGGAAGATTTAATATTCCATATCTCTTATATTTTGATGACTATACAATTGATGATGTAAATAATATTACATTATCAAGACAAGATGATATTTTAGAAAATTTAATAGCCATTTTAAATAATAGAGTTAATAAAGATGCTAATATTCGAGTTGAAGATATGTTGATAGAAGAATTTCTTGAAACTCTTATTGGAATTAAAATGCAATTTAACACGCCTTTACATAAGCATATGTGGGTGTGTAGTAATTGTCAGTCAGATTTTGATGATTCAGATCAACAAGTAAATGAGACTGAAATTGATTTAAGAACCCTTAAATATATATCTATTGAAGAAGCAGATGTTGAATTAAGAAAATATTATAAAGGAATATTTGATAGAATGACATCTGAGGAATTTAAGCAATGGTGTAATGAAAAATACCAAACTGATAAGGTTAAAACTACTATATCTGAGGAAGTAGCAAAAATATCAATAGGAGAACCCATTAAATTGTACCTAAATGAGCATTTTTATGCTTTTAGGTTTAATAGGGTAGGAGATATAGTAAAAGCTCATAGAATAGCTCAGAAGAAGTATACAGGGCGGTTAAAACAAGTTAAAAATAAGAGGATGCATGGTAAAAATTTAGTTGAATTTAAAGAAGGTAAGGAAGAAGAAATTAAAAAAATAAGAGAAATGCAAGCTAAAGATACAGTTCTTTTTTCGAGAGCTTTAACACTATTTTCAAAAGATGGTGTAGAGTTGAATCCTAATCAATGTATAGAAGAATATAGAAATCTACCCAGAGTTGCTATGATGGAAATGATCAATTTCTTTAATAAAATAAAATTCGGTATTCAGGAAGAAAGAGAATTTGAATGTACTCTCTGTGGTAATTCTGAAAGGAGGTCACTTCAACAAGAATTTAATCCAATCGAACTCTTACCTTTGGACACTGATTCCACAAGAAAGTTACGAAAGTCTCCATCAGTTAATATTTTTATTGGAGCGTAAATTATATCAACCTGAATCAGATATATTAAGAATGAATTATAGTACAGGTATTAAAAGATTACGACATTGGGAAAAATATGATAAAGATATGAAGAAAAATCTAAAAAATACTAAAAGTTCAGTACCTTCAGTTCCTAAGATGCCGTCAAAAATATAGTATAACTTTTAATATATGGATTACTAATAATAAAGGAAATAAATAATATGGCAGAAGAATTAGTAATACCAAAAACTTTTGTAGATTTAGTTAAACTTGATAGACAAACTCTTGATTTTATTTTTGAAAATTGGAATGAATTAAAAACAGCTTTTGATGAATCTACTCAAAAATTAGTAGAACAAGTACAACAAGGTAAAGATAGTTTAAAAGAACGTCAAGAAACTAATAAAAAACTTCAACAAATTCTAACCAGTGGTGGTAAAGACTCGGCTTATTACAGAGAGATTCAAGAAAAACTGGAATCTCTTGGTAAAATTGTACCACCTTATCTTAAAAAACAAGTAGAAAAACAAGCAGAAATAACTCGAATAAATGAAGAATATAATAAACGAAGTGAGATGATAGCTGATCTTCAAAAACGAGGAGAACTCTCTCCTACACAAAGAAGATATATGGAAATGCGAAATAAACTTACTAAGCATTATGATAAATGGTTAATTAAAAACAAATTTTTTCAAAAAGTAAATGATTCTTTAAAAAGTATGGTAGCTGGTGCTGGTAATTGGTTATTTAAAATTCTTACTCTCTTATTTGCTCTTGCCTTATTTGACCCTAAAGGTAAATTTTTAAAATCAATACTAACTTTTATTACGAAAATGGCAACATGGCTTATACGAACTATTATAGATATGCTTCCACAAGTTTTAAGTACCATGTGGAGTTTATTTTGGGATGTATTAGTGCCTGGAATTGCAGATATGGGGAAAGCTATAGGCGAAGCTTTATTTGGTAAAGATACAGTATTAGCTAAAATATTTGGAGTATTAGGTGGAATGTTGCCTATTGTTGTAGTGGGAATCGGTCTGTTTACTAAGTTATCTGCTGTT
>CAZNER010000077.1:0-9079 GCA_964572065.1 uncultured Candidatus Saccharibacteria bacterium | reverse complement strand
TATCAGCATAATTTAGGAGCTATAATTAGGACTGCTGAATGTGCAGGATGCAGTGCAGTAATAATTCCTAAAAAAACAAGGCTTACAGAAGAAGCAGTTCGTGCATCCATGGGGGCTACAGAACATATACCTCTTATTAAAACAAACTTATTTAGTGCTATTAAATATTTAAAAGAATATGATATTAAAATTATTGGATTAGAAGCATCAGGTAAAAAATCAATTTATAAAGAAAAACTTGATCTACCAGTCGCTTTTGTAATAGGCGGTGAACATAGTGGAATCACTAGCTCATTATATAAGAAATGTGATATAGTGCTAAAAATCCCATTATTTGGTAAAATGAATTCTCTAAATATGAGCAACGCTGCTGCCATTGCTCTATTTGAAAAAATTCGACAAGATATTAAATAATATATTAATTTATCTCAATATGATATGGCTAAAAAAGGAAATAGAATAGTTGTATTAATGGAATGTGAAGAATGTAAGAATAAAAATTATTCTACTTCAATAAATCACATTAACCAAAGAGAAAAGAAGTTAAAAATAAAAAAATTCTGTAAAAACTGCAGAAAACATACTCTTCATAGAATGGTAAAAAAATAATCTAAAGAAAATATCTCGATTTTTCGGAATAGTTGTATAGTATCAATGGTAGCCTGTCCTCAGTGTTTCGTATAGTGATGCAGGTGTACACAATAATTTCTCCCAGCAGAATTTACAAAATTTTGATATAATTTTGTATAGATTTGCTAGATCCTTTAGAAATAAGCAAATTTATAGGTCCTTAGTGTTAACGGTAGCACAACGGTCTCCAAAACCGTTAGTGGAGGTTCAAATCCTCCAGGACCTGTAAATTTGCAGCTTCTACTGAGAACAAAACCGTTAGTAAAGATCACAATATCTAAGATAGTCTTTACTGTAATGAAACCGTTAGTGGTGAAAGTTCAAGTTTCCCAAGAACCAGCATTATAACTCCCTACTCCAATATAATCCCTATCTATTCCATCTTATTAATATTTTTTCCAACATTAATTGATTGTAATTTAGTTACTGCAAATATAATAATAGATAATAAAATGAAACCTAATACAATATAATTAATAATATATTCTCCTGTACTAGGTAAATTTTCATCTTCAATTCCCAATACATCTTCCTCAGAATCATCCTGTTCTGGATCAGCTTCACAAACATCACCAATCCCATCTCCGTCTGAATCTAATTGATCTGGATTTTGTATAAATGGACAATTATCTTCGCTATCTGGTACACCATCATTATCTGAATCTGGTATTTGCACTTCTTGCTGTAATTCGTAAGCACCAACATCACAAGAACCACCAACTAAATCAGGACGCAACTTCCCTCTTTGATCAACCATTTGAGTATAATCCTCTACTAAAATATGATCAATGGCAATACTCCCTTCATTTAAAGAATGTGTTTGTGTAAGACCTCCATTAAATACTAAATCTCCTAAATTTATATCTGAAGAACTTGCATTTATTATATCTGAAGATTGAGATAACCCGCATGTATTTCGGCTCTCAATATTATTCCCAAGAGATGTAATACTTGTATTACATGTATTATTCAAAATTGTATTTAATACCGTTACATTGGAATTATAAGAATAAATAGCTTCTCCCTCACCTACCTCTGAAACATTATCTGTAAATGTAACATGATCAATATAAACTTGACCATAAATACTAGCGATACCTCCCCCGCCTGAATAAATTAATTCTGTCCTATTACCGCTAATTGTTGAGTTAACTATATTTAATTTGGCATCTGATCCAACATTATATATTCCTCCTCCATAAGCTACCGTATAATTGCTACTTATAGTTGAAGAACTAATGGTTACCGTTCCAAAATTAAAAATGCCTCCCCCGCTTCCACTATCTGCAAAATTATTATCAACTGTTGAATTCTCAATAAAAATATTTCCATTTTCTAAATTATAAATAGCTCCCCCTCCAGCTAATCCTCCCGAAGTTGCAGTACAATTTCTTATTATCGAATTCTTTAAATACAAAGTAGCTCCATAGTAATTTAAAATACCACCTCCCTCAGATGAAATCCCGTTTTCTATAGTAATACCATCTATAACTAAAAACATATCCTCATTATTATAAAAACCTCTATTACCTGGTGTATTTATGATAACATCATTTGGATTTAAACTATTTCCCTCTACTCGAATAGATGATCTTATATCAAGATAACTGCTACTTGTAAGATTATATATACCATTTGGAATTTGTATTATATCGCCATATACTCCCCCAGCCCCTAAATCACTAAGATCATCACCCATAACACAATCTCCTCCATTATCATTATTATTATTCGCTGCATCAACAGAATCTCTTAACGTACATATGCCATCTCCAGGATTAATAACATCCGAGGAATCATTAACTTCAATAACAGCAGCATTTGCTTCATCTGTAAAAAATAAATAACTTGAAATTATAATTATTAGTGGAAAAACAATCGGCAGTAAATTTTTTTTTATTTTGAATCTATATTTCACATCTGTTTGTTAATAAACAATATCCTATATTTTATCATTACATATCTTCTATTTCAAACATCTAAATTTATATTGAACCTATAGTTATTATAATCTATCTTTAAATTACTAACATAGGCATAAATTAATAATTGAATTTAAGACATACCTTTAACTATATGAATGAATTTTAGATCATTAATACATTTAAACAGATTAATTTTTAATTTGTCAGTTATATCTATAATGAAAAACCTTTTACTTCCTTGATTATTATTGTATAATTAGAAGTCAATAAGAAACTATATTATATGAATAAAGTTAAAAAGATTTTAAAAAATATTTTTCAACCAATAAAATTACTAATTATTGAACTAAAGCTAGTTGAATGGCCAAGTCTAAAAGTTGCTGTACAATCAACTGCTCTTGTCCTTGTAATTTCAGTATTTGTTGGTATAATAATCGTCGTTTTTGATACTGTTTTATTTGAAGGAAGAAATTTTATCCTAGACTTATAAATTAATGAAAAAGACAAAGTCTAAAAAAAAGACAAATAAAAAGAAAAAAAATAGGAAAAAATCAAGCAATCTTGATTGGTACATTGTTAATACTTATTCAGGTCATGAAACCCGAGTTGCTGACCAATTAAAAACACGTATAAAAGCAAATAATATGGAAGATCTAATTAGCGAAGTTCTAGTACCAACTCAAGACAAAATTGTTGTTACTAAAGGGAAGAAAAAGACTGTAAAGGAAAAAATATTTCCTGGTTATGTATTAATAAACATGAAACTAAATAACGATACTTGGCCGGTTGTTAGGAATACAGAAGGAATAATCGGATTTGTTGGTTCAGGCAAAAAGCCAACCCCATTAAATAAAAATGAGTTAAAGAGTATCTTAGAATTTACTAAGGTTAAACAACCTACATATCAAACATCTTTTGCTATAGGAGACGCTGTTAAAGTTGTAGACGGACCATTTAAAGATTTTGTTGGGTCAATAAATGAAATCAATCAGGATAAGGGACAGATAAAAGTACTTTTATCTGTTTTCGGAAGGGAAACTCCAGTAGTATTGGATTTTCTTCAAGTCAAAAAATTATAAAATTATCTAATTAAAAAATAATATGGGAAAAAAAATTGACTCTGTAATAAAATTACAAATCCTAGCAGGAAAAGCTACTCCAGCTCCTCCAATTGGTCCAAGACTTGGACAGGCCGGTGTAAATATCCAACAATTTTGTAATGAATTTAACGAAAAAACAAAGGATAAAGGTAATTACATAATTCCTTGTATACTTACAGTATATACTGATAAAAGTTTTAATATCGAATTAAAAACTCCTCCTACTTCAGACCTATTAAGAAAAGCAGCTAAAATTAGTAAAGGTTCAGGAGAACCTAATAAAGAAAAAGTAGGAAATGCAACTGAAAAACAGATTAAGGATATAGCAAAGATGAAAATGGAAGATTTGAATACTGATAATCTAGAAGCTGCAATAGAAATAATTAAGGGAACTGCAAGAAATATGGGGATTGAAATAGAATAAATTAAACAAAAAGTTTGTAATTATTATAACTATGAAGAGATCAAAAAAATACAAAAAGGCTAAAGAACTTATAGATAAAAACAAAGAGTACCCTCTTGAGGAAGCCTTGGATTTATTACCACAAATAACGACATGTAAATTTGATGCTTCTATTGAGATTCATATAAACTTGAACTTATCAGATAAACAAAAAAAGACATCAATTAAAGGAAGTACAACATTCCCACATCAAGTCGGAGATATAGCAAAAGTAGCTGTAATAACAACTCCAGAAAATAATGAGGAAGCTAAGGAAGCCGATATAGTCGGGTATGAAGATTTAATAAAGAAAATAGAAAAAGGTTGGAATGATTTCGACATTTTAATAGCATCTCCTGAAGTTATGTCAAAAGTTGCAATCTTGGGCAAAAAATTAGGTCCTCAAGGAAAAATGCCAAATCCAAAAAATGGAACAGTAACTAAAAATCTAAAAAAGACAATTAAAAATTATAAAAAAGGTAAGATAAATTTTAAAAAAGATGATCAAAACGGTATACACCAACTAGTTGGAAAAGCTAGCATGAAAAAGACAGATTTAAAGAAAAATATTGTTACTTTTCTTAAAGCAGTTTTTAAAGAAGTTAAAAACTTAAATATGATACCTTTCAAATCCATTTATTTATCCCCTTCCATGGGACCAAGCATTAAACTTGATGTAAATGGAATTATAAAAATACTAAGTTAGTACTGGTATTTTTTTTAGAAAATGTTATAATTAACAAGTCAAAGAAAATAGGTGCTTATATAAAGCTTAATTACCTATCGAGACATTTATTACTTTATACTTCGTCTCGTTTTGGCGAAGTTTTTTTATTTTTATAAAGATGGCAAAAACAAAAAAACAAAAACAAAATATTATAGATGATTATACTAACAGATTAAATAAAGCAAATGCTGTGTTTATTATATCTTCTACAAAGATAGATCCTAATGAAACAAATACTTTGCGAAAAATTTTGAGAAAAAACAACACCTCTATAAAATTTTTAAAGAATACCCTTTTTAAGATCGCTCTTGACAAAACTAAGACAGATCTTGACAACATTAATTTAGAGGAAGAAAATGCTGCAGTTTTCTGTCAAGATGATCCTTGCCAAACAGCAAAAATATTAGCAAGCTTTACAGAAAAATCCGATAAAGGTAGTTTTAAATGTGGTAATTTAAATAAAAAATTCATTACAAGAGAAAATATTATCGAAATCTCAAAGCTTCCATCAAAAGATGTTCTTATATCTATTACAGTAAGAACTATTGCTGCTCCTATAACTAATTTTGTACAAGCTCTTAATGGTAATCTACTTAATTTTGTAAATGTATTAAAAAATATCTCCGAACAAAAAGAGAAATAATTATTTAAAATATTAATTCTATATAAAAAATCATGGCAAAAACAAAAAAAGCTGATTCAAAAAAAACAAAATTGACTACAGACCAAAAAAAGGTCTTAGATATAGTAGAAAAAATGTCTGTTATTGATTTATCCGAACTTGTTAAAGCATTAGAAGACAAATTCGGAGTAACAGCATCTGCACCTGTTGCAGTCGCAACTTCTCCTGCAAACTCTGAAGAAAAGAAGGAGAAAGAAGAAAAGACTGAATTTAATGTTATACTTAAAGATGCAGGAAGCCAAAAAATTGCTATCATAAAAGCAGTTAAAGCAGCTACAGGTTTAGGCCTTAAAGAAGCCAAAGAACTTGTCGACAGTGCTCCAAAAGCAATAAAAGAAAATGTTAAAAAAGAGGAAGCTGAGGAACTTAAAAAAACACTCGAAGAAGCTGGAGGACAAATCGAACTCCAATAGATATTAATGAAGAGAAGGTATTTAACCCCCTTCTCTTTTTTATTTAATTCTGTTTGTCTTTATAATTACCTTTATTGTATAATCTTCTAGGTAAGGTTGATATTGATTATAATTCAACTTTTTAAATCCCATTATTTTTTATATAAATAAATATGCATCCATTAATAGAGTATTTAATTGAAACAAGTGGTATATCGGAAGCATCCATAGTACTATTACTTATGCTTCCACTCGTTGCATCTATTGTTGCAATCTGGAGACAAATAATTGGATTAAGAACATTTGGGATATATGCACCGATACTTATAACTTTTGCATTTTATCAGCTAGGTACAACTCCAGAAGGTCATAACATTATTCAAGGACTAAAATATGGCATAGCTCTTTCAATCGTAGTCTTCGTATCCGCATCAATAGCACACGAGTTAACAAAAAAAATCCGTCTTCACTATTTACCAAAAATGTCAATAGTTTTATCCATTGTTGCAATTGGCGTATTTTTTATGTTAGTAGTTGCATCATACCTCAAAAAAGGAGGTTTTATATCAATCGATACATTATCTATTCTATTAATGATTACAGTATCGGAACAAATGATAGGTATTTATATTAAAAAGGGAAGAAAATCTGCTTATTTAATAACAATAGGAACATTATTAATATCAATACTTATTTACTTTTTAATCTCATGGAATAAACTTCAAGAAGCAATGCTTAAATATCCATATTTTTCTCCACTTACACTTATACTGAATTTAATTATTGGTAAATGGACTGGCTTTAGACTTAAAGAATACTTTAGATTTAAGAGCATTCTCAATCAAAATGAATCTGATTAATTTTTATAAAAATCGAAAAAAAGTTCTCGGAATAAATGAGAGAAATCTAAAATATATCAGACCTTATAACAAAAAAAGGTCTAAAAAGATCGTCGATGATAAACTTTTAACAAAAAAGGTACTTACTAAAGCAGGTGTACCAGTCCCTAATTTAATTACTTCAATATCCAACCATACAGATCTAGACAATTTTGACTGGAATAGTCTTCCAAATTCTTTTGTCATAAAACCAGTTTCTGGTCTCGAAGGAGGAGGTATTGAAATATTTTATAATAGGGATAAGCTCGGAAATTGGATAAAATCTGACAAAACAAAAGTTAGCTTAGATGAAATGAAAAACTTAGCAAGTAGTATCATTGATGGAAAATTCTCGCTCCATAATTCACCTGACCGTGTATTCTTCGAAGAAATTGTAAAACTACATAAAGCCTTTAAATACTATGCTTACAAAGGCGGAGCTCCTGATATACGCATTATTGTCTTTAATAATATCCCTATCATGTCCTACGTAAGACTTCCAACTAAACAATCCGATGGAAAAGGCAACCTAGCAAAAGGAGCAATTGGTGCAGCAATAGACATAGCAACAGGCATAACTACCAATGCTATTGTGGGGAAAAAACAACCAATAGAAATGGTCCCTGGGACTAATCTCAGATTAAGCGGTCTTAAAATTCCCTATTGGAATAAAATTCTTCGCTATGCAATTGAAGCTCAAAAAATAACTGAGCTTGGTTTTGCAGCTATCGACTTCTTAATAGATCGTGAAAAAGGACCTCAAGTTGTAGAATTGAATGCCAGACCAGGCCTTTCTATTCAACTTGCAAACAGAGATGGACTTAAATGGAGATTAGAAAAAGCACAAGGGATTAAAGTAAAAACTACATCCCAAGGGATAAGGCTCGGAAAAGATTTATTCGGAGGCGATATTGAAGAAGAAATAGAAAACATAACAGGAAAACAAGTAATTGGCTTTGTAGAATGGATAACGATTTATAATAAAGATATTGATTTAAAACATAAAGACAAAAATAAAACCAAAGTTAAAGCAAAAATAGATACTGGAGCATTAGTAACATCAATAGATACAGAATTATTAATAAAACTCGGATATGAATCAGCGATTAACCATTTTAATAAATTTAAAATTCCAGATAATCTAACTAGAGGAAAAGCTAAAAAATTAACTCAAGAAATCGGCGATAAAATTGAAGCTCACGAAGATATCGTAGGAAAATCTATAGTTCACTCAAGCCACGGAACAACTATTAGACCTATAATTTCTCTTCCAGTCAATATATCAGGAACTAAAATTGATATCCGAGCTAATGTTGTCGATAGAGGTAAATTAATCTACTCAGTAATAATAGGTCGAAGAGATCTTGGACAGTTTATCATTGATCCAACTAAAAAATTTAAAATGTAAATTACATTACTATATTAACTATATGATCAAACGTTATACTTCAAATATTTATGTAGATTTTTATATTCATGCAGCTAAAAAACTAAAAATTCTATATAAGATAATACCTGGTTATAAAACAACTTTAATTTTAGAAAAAAATAACAAATTCCTATTTATATCAAATGCTGTTTTAGGTATAAATAACAATTTATCTGTTAAATTAACCAGCAATAAATACACATCATATCAATTATTCGACATGAAAGATATTCCTCATCCAAAAGGGATTCTTATAACGTCTATAAAAAATTTACCGGATAAAATTAAAATTTTAAAAAAGCCTTTGGTAGTAAAACCAATAAAAGGTTCTGGCGGACATGGAGTTACAGTAAAATTAAATAATATCAAAAATATAAAAAAAGCAATTAAGGGTGCTAAAAAAATTAACAAGAGCATAATTATAGAAGAATATATTGAAGGAACAAACTTTAGAATACTTATATATAAAAATCAAATATTAGATATTGTTAAACGAATTCCTGCTAATGTTATAGGGAACAATAAAAATTCAATACAACAATTAATTAATAAAAAAAATGAAAAACGCGAAAAGGTTGGTTTAAAAAAAATAAAAATTGACAACGAGTTAAATAAAGAACTTAAAAATCATACTCTAACTCTAAAATCTATTATTCCAAAAAAGAAAACACTTTTTTTACGCAGGAATTGCAATATGGCAACAGGAGGAGAAACCACAAGAGTTTCTCTAAAAAATGTTCACAAAGATAATCTAAAATTATTTATAAAATCTGCAAATCTTGTAAATTTAGATTTCGCTGGAATTGACTTTATAACTAAAGATATATCCAAATCATATAAAGATAATAATAGTATTATTAATTGTTAATTTTGT
>CAZNER010000076.1:0-9193 GCA_964572065.1 uncultured Candidatus Saccharibacteria bacterium | reverse complement strand
AATCTATCTTCTAAACATAATCTAAATCCTTCACATAAATGATTTCCATTTGTAGAAGAACCCTGAACAACTATTTTATGCCCAATAAAATATTCCTCATCTGGTTTACCTTCAAAATTTGTTATATATGGGTTGTTATCCCATACTTCCATGAAGTTTGTTTCCATTTTTATTTGCCAATCTGGAAATTGTTTTTTTAAATCTCTTATTCCAGTAGTTCCACAAACAGTATCACCCAATGCCATGTGATTATGTAATAAAACTTTTTTACTCATATACCAACTCCTTGATATCTTCGTATATTGTGTTTTTGTGTTTATGATGATTAATATCAATCCAGAATAATTTATCTCTTGCTACTATTACATTGTGAATCCTTTTGTCACAATTTTTATTTATATCACCAACTATTTCGTCTATTTTATTTTTCCACCAATCTAATTTAGGGAATATTATATTCATCTTCTTTAATGTCAATAAATTTATCCCAGGTGTCCAGCTTTGTTCTACAAAATCTTTAAAGAAATGAACTCTATTATTACTATATTCAATCTTATAATTGGTTTTACATTTGGGTTCAAAATCTAAATGAGGAATATGTCTCTCGGTTATATAATCCCCATTTATTAACCATAAACTTCTATACTTTGATGTATGTGCTTTTACCTTACCTATATAATCTACTTTTCTCCCTGTTATTGTATTTAAGTATTTAGAAATATTCCCGTAATTTCTTCTTATTCTATTTAAGAAATTTTGTCCAGTTGCATTATAATCATCTAATTCGGGTATTTCTATTATTACTTTTCCAGAAATTCTTGAAATATTTTTTAGAAACTCATCACTGTTTATCCAATGTAATGTGCTTAAAATCAAAGTTATATCAAAGAAATCGCAAACCCTCATTAATTTGTCAGAGAACTCTCGATTCATACCAAAGCAACAACTAACTATTTTCCCTTTATGTGAATCATTAAGCCATTTATATTGCCAAAAAGCTCTGTTCTTTTTTTGTTCAACACCAACAGCTAATAGATTTGTTTCTTCAGCTATTTTTTTCAAAAAGAATCCTTCAGCAGTTCCTATATCCAAAAGAACTCCTTCTTTGGGTAAAAGAGGTTTTATCATATTCCATCTTTCTTGACAGTCACCTCTTTCAGATTTCTTTGTTATTCCTGGTATATATTGATAACTCATAATATTTTACTTACCCTTTCTCTAACTTCTTTTGGTGTTGGATTAAATCCTTCTATATATTCAACATTAACTTTAAATGGATTCCAAATTTCTTTGTATCTTTTTTCTAAAGGTTCAAAGTAATAAGTTTTATTTTTATCAGGACCCCAAACAACTACATCAGTTCCGCAAGCCATCGCTAAATGCATTACTCCTGAACTAACACCAATTACTACTTTTGCTCCTGCTATATAATCCATTAACTCTTGTAATTCTATTCCTCTTAAATCATTATACATTAAAAAACTTTTATCTTCTTTTGACCCTATAAAACCTACTTTTAAACCCTTTAATTCTTCTAAAACATGCTCCCAATTTTTGTAATTGTAGTTCTGCTTTCTTTTTATTCCTCTAGCATGAATTAAAACATCATAGTTTCCTTTTGGATTACCATATTTATAATATTCACCATCGACTTTGTAAATTTTAGGATACCTCAATGTTCTATTATTACTGCCATGCGTTTCAAAAGCTGCAAAATCTTTATATAGAGCTTGCATTCCTGGAAAACTACTTATGATTGCTCTATTAAATTTTCTAGAAATCTTTCTACATCTTGGAGCCCAAGTCATTACTTCCCAACCTAATTCACCATGCCATTCTTCAAATATTACTGTTCCATCAACTACATGATAATGTTTATTCATAATATTTTATTATTACTTTCTCCTATTTTTTCAAATACAATTGTTCCTCTATCATTCGTTTTGTTATATTCTAATTCTTTAATTACATTTGAATCAGTTTTTAAAATCAATTCAATTGCTGCTCTTATTTTATGTTTATATACTTTAGAATTATAATCATGAAAAGCAATTCTCCCACCAACTCTTACAAATGGTTCTAAGAAATGATAATCAACTAAAGCCCATCTCTGCTCATGATTGCCATCTATAAATAAAAAATCGATTGGTTTTGGAATTATATCTATATTAAACCAAGGATTTGCTGAACGTATTAAAGTTAGTGTATTATGCAACCCATAATAATCTCTATTCTCATACCATCCCTTTTTTGGTTTTGGTTCTATACAAAATACTTTTGCGCCCACTTCCTTTGCTATTAATCCAAATAACATACTAGAACATCCGTCCATAGAACCTGTTTCTACAATTGTCTTCGGATTAGTTGCTCTTACATGTCTCTCTAATATAATGTAATCTTCTCCTGCTAATCTTCTTTTCCCTCTTAAAGTTATTTCATCATATAACTCTTTCCCAAACATTATGATACCTCCAAGATTCCATCAGAATCTAAAACCAATTCAAAATCACCATTAGTTGATGTATATGATTGGTCAAATTCTACTGATAAAAGTAAATCATCATCATCTAAATCATCATCATAAAAAATTGCATGCGAAGCTGTTATAGAAGAATCTTGCCATTTAGGATTGTCTGCATCAAAGTATGCTTTATCGTTGTCATCATCTTGTGTTAATGATTTATTTGTTAATGCTTGCCCACCTGCTGAATATCCCGAACCACTTACTTCATTTGCTACTATATCAGCTTTAGTATTATGGTCTACATTAAATGAATGATTGCTATCCAACAGCATCACTTTTATAGTATCATTTTCTAAATCCATTGAAGTCATTAAATTCTTTTTACATCTATTATAAACTCCCGATGCCATTGTCCCCTCCCTTTGTTTTTATTTTTAAAATCGGAACATGTATTTTCACACTTTTTCTTCCATCAGGGTGTTCTATTGTTTCACCTTTTGCTTTTACTATAGGTATATTTTTTCCTTCTTTCTTTATTATTTTCTCAATCTCAAACGCTCCTTTAGGAGTCAATAAATATAGTTTTCCTTTTCTTTCAATTATTTTACTCATTATGCCTCCCTATAATAAACTTTATAAACTCCAGGTCGTAATTCTATTTTATTTTCTACATCAGCTCCACTCTTCCAACCATATCCCTCTAAAGTAAATCTTAAATCAACTATATCAGAATCGGTTATTTTAAATTCATTCTCCCACCCTGAAGCTGCTGCATTACTAGTGTTGCCTGCCATCCATTTATGTTTTCTTTGTTCCATCTATTCTTTCCTTTAACCTATAAAATTTTGGATTTTTGTTTAACCAAAGATGATGAAAAGTAGATAACATTACACCCATTTTTGGACAATGTAAGAATTTATTTATATCAACTACTATTCCTGCATGATTCATAATTCCATTTTTCCCTTCAAATAAAACAACATCTAATAATGCTGGTATTTCTACTGGTTGCCATCTTTTGTAATAATCCTTATAAAAGTTTAACATAAAATAATTTTTGTCTTTTTTACTCCAATCTTCTTCATATTCCTTCCAATCTTGTATCTGATAACCAAACTTCTTGTAAGCATAAATAATTACACCCCAACAATCAAGTCCCATTTTATCTCTTCCTAAATGTTTATATGGAATTCCTAACATCCCATTTACTAATTCTTTAGTTTGATTTACTGTTATGTCTTTTAATAAAGCTAATTGCATTTTTTACCTTATATAAATATCAGTGCGTGGAATACCAGGAAAAGCCCCAAATCTTTCTATATTATTTAGTTCTATACATCTTTGTTTTGTTCTATTACAAGTAGTTTCCTCTCCACTATAACCACATTCAGTCCCCTTAAATGTTTTCCATCTGCATAAATCTCTATTATAATTATCTAGAGGCAAATTTATTTGATTCAAGTCAAATTTTGATTTCAAAGTAAATACTGCATCTTTTTGATTTACATCTACTGATTTAATATAAAAAATATCTTCTATATAAGAATCGGCATCATCTAACTGATTTGCCCACACTAATTTTATCTTCACTTTTTTCCCTCTTAATGCATCATAAGATTCTAATTTGATTCCCATTGCTCTTGATATATTCGAAACTGTTACTTTTACTGTATCAATGTTTCCATCATTATTCTCTGAAACAAAATCATGTTTTATAGGCATTCTAGTATATGTCACACTATCAAAAGTAATTTCAGTTGGATAGTTTACATAATTCAAGTCATTATCAGCCCCATCATAATCTTCTATAGTATATAAGTAAACTGGTTGATTAGTCTGTTTACCTTTCTCTCCTTTAAATGTATTGTTTAAATCTCTTGCCATTAACTAAAAACCTCTATTAATTCTACTCTTGCATTGTATGTTCCAAAATTTTGCCTTTCTATTTTAAAAGAATTGTCAACATATCTAACTGTATATTCTGTAGAATCTACTGGATTAGTAAAGGTAAATGTATCTTTTGGGCCAGTTTTTGAAACAAAGAAATCTCTTATTGTTCCTATTTCTGTTTTACTATTTACATTAAAATGAATTGTAAATTTCTTTTTTGTTTTTCCCCATACATCTCTTCTTTGCTCCCATCCATTTTCTACTTCAGATACAAGAACTTTTGATATTGTTTCTTCATAAAATGGAAAGCCTCTATCATAATTAAAATCTGACATTTATGTCTCCTGTTTGATTACTTTTCTTATTATGCCTCTATTTAAAATATTTTCTGTTATTGGATTTATTACCATATCAGGCGTTTGTTTAATTGCTTCACCTATAAAGCCTGGGCTAATCATATTTATTATTGTTAATCCTCCTGATGCCCCTCCTGCAGATTCTCTTGGAACTATTTTCTCTCCTTCGTGTAACTTATAAATACCTGTAGAAGGAACATAATCAGTTCCATGTTGATACCCCATACTAGCTCCTATTGCCGCTGTAGTGGAATTGGAAACCCCTTGAGCAGCAGCTGCACTGCTTGCTGGATTAAAAAAACTGCTTAATAAACTCCCAACTAAACCTCCAATTCCTGGTGAGCTTGAACCCCCTACTTGATGTTCAAAAAATAACCAATTCATCAACATGTTTGATATTGCATCTGCAAATGAACTTTGTATGTTTAACCATATTCTATTGAAGAAATCTTCTAAACTTGTTAATTCACCTTTTAATACATCACTAAATGCTGACTTAAATCCTTCTGCCATTCCTCGATATGTCTTATCACTTACTTTCTTTAAATCGCCAAATCGTTCACTCATTCCTTTAATTGTTTCTTCAAATTCAGGAGGTTTAAACGGGTCAATCATACCCAATTGTGCTAACTCATCTGATAAATCATCTTTAGCATCACCTACTGCTTCAGATATTCCTTCTTTTTTTAGATATATTTCTGTTATATTATCCTGTAATCCTTTTAGTATTTCATCTAAACTTTCTTTCTCTTCTTTAACCCAAGTCTCTAATTCAATTAATTTCTGTTTAAATGGGCCAAACCAAGCTGCTGGATTTGTCACCCTTTCAAATTGAATATATGTTTCTACCAATTTAAGAAATAATTTATCTATATTTATCAGAGCAATTCCTATTGCATTCGCAGCTAATTTCCATTTATCAGACCATACAATTGCTGAAGTAACTAAAGCAATAAATGCCCCCATAGCTATTAATGCGGGCCCTCCCAATAAAGAAAATAAAGAGCCAAAAGCAAATGTTAATAATCCCACAGCAAATGTTAATGGGCCTACGACTGCTAATAATTTAACTAAAGTAGTAGAGATATTTTTATTTTTCTTTAAAAGTTCACTTATCTTTTCAGACCATTCTTTTAATATAGGTATTAAATCATCTTTTAATAAAGGTAGTATTCCTGCTCCCAACTCTCTTAATATTGCTACTGACTCTTCTCTTATTTGTGATAATTGAAAAGCTGTAGTTGCCATTGCTATTTGTGCTTTATCCATTGCTTTTCCAGCTCTATTTGTCATTACCTCTAAATCTTCACCTGCTTTATTTGCTTGCCCTGCAGCAATCGCCCATCCTAATAACCCTCTAATGTTTGGTGATATTGCAGCTAACTGTTCTATTTGTGCATCGCTTAATGTTCTTAATGTCTTTTCAAATCTCCCTGCTCGTATCACGTCAACATTCCATTCAAATCCCAGATTTCTTGCAGCTTCTGAAGCTCCTTCTTGAACTTTTAAAACTGAACGAAGGATTCCTCTTAAAGCTGTTTGTGCTTTATGAGCATCTAATCCACCTCTTGTCAACATCGCAAAAGCTGCCCCATAATCTTCTATAGTCATTCCTGCTTGTGCAGCCATAGCAGCAGTCTGTCCTATTGTTCCTGCTACATCTTCAAATGTAACTCTTCCTCTTTCTACTACAGCAGCTAACCAATCAGCAGCATCTGCTGTTCCTTTTAGTTCTTTCCCATATGTAGTCATTAAAGTAATTAAAGCTGAAACAGCTGTATTTACTTGAGTAAAACCACCTGTAGCTGCTATTGAAGCTTGCTCCATTAATCCCATAGCATCAGATACATCTATCTGAGCTGATAAAACATCATATAAACCTTCACCCAATACTTTTGTTGTTTGCCCCCACTTTTTCGATAACATTTCTATTTGTCTTGAAAATTCAGGTAATAGATGACGAGTACTTTTTGATAACATTGTATTTACTTTTGCCATACTCGTTTCAAAATCAATTGCTATTTTACCCATAGCAATAGCTGCACCTGACAATGCAGCTCCTAAAATCATCATTTGCCTACCAGCCATTTTAAATGTCTCAGCAGACTGTTTCATCCTCTGTTCTAATCCCCTCAATCCTGCTTTTGCTGAATCAAGTTGAGTCTTAAAATTTCTTAAATCTACTTCTAAGAATACTTGTAATTTACCTAAATTCCCTTGCATTTATTTTTTAACCTTTGGTTTTTTCATTATATTTCTTTTTATCGGCCAACCATTAAAATTTAATGTATTATCTGTCCTTGTTACTTTACCAGTTCTTTCTGACATCTTTTTTCTTAATTCAATTTCTCTTAAAACTGCTTTGTTATAAATTGCAACATTGAGATTAAACTCATCTACATCCAATTCTAATAATTGCGTCGGCAATAAATTGTAGCGTGTAGCAACTGCATCTACTAGATACGGTAAATCGCCCTTTAAGAAGGGCATTATACGTTTTTTAAATCAACTCCAATGATTTGTCCCATAAGAAAGGCTTGGTCTGTTGTATCTAATTCTGTCCATAATAAACAATTTTCCATCTCTCCTTTCTTATATTCTAAAACAACTTTTGGTTCTAATATTCCTTTAGTAACCAATGTTTCAACGAACTTAAGCATTAATTTTAATGATTTCTCATCTTCCATAGCTGCTTTTAAATTTTTTGAGTTATTATCTTTGATGAATTGCATAAAAGGATTCGGAATGTCTTCCATTCCATTTTCTAATAATTCAATTGCTGAAAGTTTTTTAATTTTAAATGTCATTCCTGTTGGTGTTTTTACATATCTTTCTTTCTGTATCTTTTTCCTATATTCACTAGGTGAAATAGCTTTATTATTCTCAGCCATGTTACCTCCTTTTATTTGAGAATATTATACTTCTCTTTTTCTTCCTATTTTATGATTTTTTCTATATTCTTTTTTCCATTCTTCTGGTTTATCTAATCTTCTTAAAAATGAATCTTGTTTTCTCTGTTTATTTCTTATTCTTTGGCGTCTTGTTAAATAACGACCACATTTAAGTCTGTTACGATTATATTTTTTTGCTCCACCACCAGATTTACTTCTATTTCTTTTTACTTCCATTTACATTCCTTTTTTTCTTCTTTTAAAAAGTTTTTAGATAGTCAAGACTTTAACTAAAACTTTTGTTATTCGCTGATTGTATCTTCGATGTATCCAATTCTCTGAGTTGAAGGTTTTGTAGTATCAGCAAAGCAAGTAAAAGTCACTGGAACTCTATATATATTGTCTTTAGCTAATACTGCATCACCAATCTCAGTCATGAAAGCTTTATAAATATAAAACTTTCTATCATATCCTTCAGGAGACTTTCCATAGAACTCTAATGTTCTATATGATATTGTATCAGTAGTTCCCAATGACAAAGTCTTAGTTGCTCCAGCATCTTCTACTGAACTCGGTATGTCCCAAATCTCCTTCAATCTGTCTAAATCTGTTTCAGCTATTTCAGTTGATACTCTATAAGTTTCTCGAACTTTAGATATACCAACTGGCTCTAACTGCTGGTCAATCAGCTTTTCAAATATCTCAATATCCTTCGTAAAAGTAACTCCACCAAAAGTAGAACCCACTGAAGAACCATCAATTTTGAAATCGCCTATTCCAACGATTACATTTTTAGCAGTTACACTCATCTATTTCCCTCCTCTTAAGTTAAATCCACTACTATTAAATTAAAGTTAGCAGTTCCTATATAAAAATTAGTATCATTATCAAAAAATGTAGGAATACTATTTTCCCATTCACATCGCAAACTTCGAAAAGACCCTGATTCTGATAAATCAGTATTGTCTAGTATGGCTATTACTCTTTCTAAAATATCATCCACTTTTTGCGGGTCTTTTCTATCTATTGCTTGTATTTGAAATATTCCTTCTCTTATTTTTGAAGTAGTTAATCCATCGTTTTTTGCTAACTCTATTTTCCCGAATAATAAATATCTATCAAAATTATAATCTTTTAATTGTGCAAAGTTTCTTATATTATGAGTTGAAGCATCATATCCTAAATGAGTTTTTAATGTATCATCTGCTGTTAATTTTGTATTTAATGATTTTAAAATATCTTTCATTATAATCCTCTTATACTTTTAGCTATTTCATCTGCTATATAATTTAAAGCTATATCTTTACTTTCAAAAAATGCTGGTCTTAAATATCCTCCTGATTTATCTTTTGCTTCTACCCATGCTGCATAATAAACATCTGTTCCAACAGCTACCCTATATAATTCCATGTTTAATTTTTCAACTTCAGTTGTAATTGACCTTCTTAAGTTTCCTGTTATAATATGTCTATAATGTCCATGTTTACCTGATATATTTTCTTTTGCTCTTCTTTCGATTATCAAACCTGCTCTTTTTATTATATCGTCCATTTCACCATTTAGTTTCATCGCAACCATATTAATGTTGGTTA